>JANXVV010000610.1 GCA_025351525.1 Humisphaera sp.
CTGTGTCTTTCGGCCAAGCCGGCACAGGTCTCGGAGTACCGCGACCTGTGGCACCCGACCGCTATGCGGAAGTTATTTCGAGCCCGTTCCTAATTGAGTGACATTCCTACGTATCCGCCTTTCCGGGTTCGTTCTGCTCACCGCCCGATTCCTAATTCGGTTTCATTTGCTTGAGGGCCTGGGGAGTGGGGCTGCCGCCAATCGCTCCCACCCACAGCTTCTTTGGAACGGTATCCACGCCTTGCAGCCACCGAATTGTCGTATGGGAGCTTTGTAGGGCCCGTATCTCGGACCGTTGACCATTGCACACGAAGTCGCGCAGAGCGGAAAAAAGGCGGTTGAACCACAGAGAGCACAGAGACGCGCCCGCCGTTCTCAAACGGTTTGGAAGGCAAGGCGCGTCTCCGTGGCCTCTGTAGTTCATCTCAGCGACATTTTCCATCTTGTAGGGTCCGCAGTACTCTGCGGACGGATGCGTTTTGATTGCCGAACGGTCCGCAGGGTACTGCGGACCCTACACGACTATAGCCAAGAGGTGTATGAAGGTGAGCCGGGTACGCCCACCCTACCTGCTACCTTGCCAGCCGGCCAATCTCCGCTTCGGCGGCGGCGTGGTGGGCGAAGCGCTTTTCTGCGCGGTAGAACTCGGCGGTGTGGGCGTATTGTCGTTGGCCGCTCCAGCGGAGGCCGAGGGTTTTGTGGAGCAGTTCGTGGTACATCACGAACTCCACCACGTAGGCCGGGACTTGGGGATCGTCTAGCGTACGGCTGATCATCACCGCGTTGCCGACCCAGTCGTAGTGGCCGAATTTTCGGCGGGTGAGCGAACGGCTCCAGAACAGCTTGGGGCGTTTCACCCGCCCTTGAAAGTAGTCGGCATTGATTCGATCGAAGATTTGGTTCAGGTCGTGCATTTTTCCGTTCGCCTCGTCGACGGAGCCGCAGAGCACGTCCAGTTCCGCGTTGACGGCTTGAAATTCCTCGGACCTTGTGCGATTCAAGACGTGCCGCTTGGCGTTTACGTCGCTGTGGAAGATATAGGCGACGAGCGCGGTGAAGTCGGTGGCGTTGAAGCAGACCGCCGGGGTGGGGAGTGATATTTCCAGGCCGTCGCGGCGCTGTCGAAGCTGGTAGATGCCGCGGAGGGGCCGAAGGTAGATGCGGACGGGGAGTTTCCAGAAGCTTTGCCGTAGGAGAGTGGCGGTGACCGGTGGCATGGCGACGCGGATGGCCTGAACGTAGCCCCGCAAATCCTCTTCATCGGCGAGAAAGGCGATCCACCCGCGCAGGCCCCGTGTGGCGGCAGTCAGTTGCATCGCGGCAACGTTTTTGAGCGACATGGAAATCTCCAGTCGCCGGCTGGTGGTGGAAATGGAGTGGTGAAGGTCGCGCAAGGTAGGTTCATCCGGTTCGGTGGAGAGGCGGCGAAGCATCCGATTTACGAAGCTGGTTAAACCTGACAGACGAAACTTCTCGGTGTCCATAGTCATGGAGTATTATAGAGGTTTATCCGACCAGTGCCATCGCGTTAGGCTTTCCGGTCCCCTCCCCCCATGTACTCATGGGGGGAGGGTTAGGGTGAGGGGTCTTTTCTTCCTGGCGGAAGCGCGTGACACTTTCCAATACAGATGAAGAAAAAGGCAAGATCCCTTACCCTAACCCTCCCCCCGGAGTACCAGGGGGAGGGGACCGCAGGGACGAATGCGATGCCCCTGTCCATTGTGTAGTGTTACTTGAGTGACGTGGGAATGTCGACATCAATCAACCCCTTCCTACGACGGACGAGCAAGCCCCCGGGAAAATGTTGTCGCGGTGAGGAGGCTGCGTCGCACGCCATGTGAATGAGTTGCTCTACGCTGGCGGGACTGAGGCCCGTGGGGTCTGCGCCGCGTTCCTTCAACCAGCGTTTCGCGGAGTGGTGTGCCAGCGGATCGGGGAGGTGGATCAAGTCCGAAGCAGGAAATGCCTCAGTCAAAATCGGCGCGGCCTGATCGAGTGATCTGGTCCAATCGGCGCAGGTACGGCCCAGATCGACCAACGCGTTACGGAGGTAAAGTTGCGAGATCAGCGCAAGGCGAAGGCGGTTGCGTAGGTAGCGGGGAGAGCGGTTGCTTGCGTCTTCGCGCCATTCGATGCAGTGGTGAGTCAGGTATTGACGGAGGGAATCGCGGGGGATGGAAAGCAGGGGATGCAGTACGCAGAGTGTGCCCAGGAGGATGCGCGGTTGAATGCCTTGGAGACCCGCAGGGCCGCTGCCGCGCAGCAGACGTTGCAGGATTGTCTCGGCCTGATCGTCGGCGTGGTGGGCGAGAATCACACCTTGCAGTTGTTCATCGCGAACCACGGACTGAAACAAGGCCATGCGGGCGGCACGGTATCGCGCGGAGGGATTGTTCGAAGTAGTCTTGAGATCGGGCTTGAAATCACCGAGCCGTGCGATCGTGCAGGGGAGGTTGCAGGCGATGGCCAGTTGGTGGACGAATTGGGCATCGCCGTCACTTTCGACGCCGCGCGTCTGGTGGTTGAGGTGGGCGATGTGGAGTTGTAAATCGGGTCGTGTGCGGAGGAGGGAGAGGAGGGCGACACTGTCCGCCCCACCGCTTACACCGACAGCCCAGGGTCCGGGGGGGATGGTGGCTACGGCGCGCGAGAGGGGTTCATCATATGAGGTGAGGCATGGTTGCATACGCGCGGGATTGTCAAAGGTCGGGAAACGCGGCCCTCCGGGCCACCGCTAAACGGTTTGGATCGTGCTAGCGATTGCGCTTGATTGATTGCCGCGCCCATTGCAGGCGGGATTCTACGTCCATAGGTCCGGCACCTTCGGGCAGACGGAGCTGTATGATCCACTCATATGCCTTGACGGCCTCTGCATAATCGTCGCGCTGTTCGGACTCGATCGCCCGTTTGTAAAGCTCCCACGAGCGGCGTTCCGCGGCTTGCGGTTCGAGCGGGGGCGGTGAGATTTGAATCACCGGTGCGCTTGACGGCGGCACTTTGCCGACCGACTCCGTCGCCGATCCTACGGTGACCTGCACTTCCAGAATTTTCGGTTGAGTGATCGGCCATGATTTTGGCGTGATGACGGGCTCGGGGTAGACTCGATCAACAGGAACCGATGCCGGCACACTCCACAATGGTGTCGGTGAGGTGCGAGTCAACTCCGGTGCGTCACGGGTGGGAGTGGCGGCGGGCGTTGGCGACTGAACGCCGGTGCCCTTCACCCATCCAATCAGCTGATGATACCACCGAACGTAGTGCGGCCTCACTTGCGGATTGAGATACAACACCGGGGCCAGCGCGGCGAAGGTAAGCGCAGCCGCGATCAGGATGCGCCCCGTGACGCCTCTATGCGGCGGTTGAGGATCGACGGGGGAATCGAGTCGGAAGGTTCGCATCTCCAGCCCGAGCGGCAATAATTCATCGCCCATGTCAATCACCGGCACCAACGGATCGACGGGCAGGCTAGGCTGATTCAATTCCGGAACCGGCGAAGGGGCGGGAAAAGTTGCGGGGCGCGGCATTTCCTGCGCCGGCACTTCACGCCGAATGGGTTCCGGGGCCAGACCGGCAGCGCCTTGAGGCCTGGGATTGATCACCGGTTTGAAAGGCGGAGCATCGGGCGTTTCTAGAAGCGTGTCCGGATTCGCCGGGGGTTGTTGCAGCCGCTTGCAGCTTGCACAAAGGCGGGCGATTTTTTTAAGTTCCGTGCCGCAATGCCAGCACGTGCCGAACTCACGGCTCAGACCTTTCACCCTTGCCGCAAACCGCCACAGTTGACCGGTCGTCGGCCCCCGAACCACCGAGCGCGGCGTGATGCGACCTTTCTCCACCAGCGACATCAGCGTCGCCCAGTTCATCCCCGGCGCGGAGGGATTGCGAAGCTGCCACACAAACCAGGGGCCGATTTTACTGCGGGTGGCCTGCCGGGTGGCCTGGGTATTTTCCATGCCGCACTGCCGACAAGCGCCGGCGCTGGAATCGTTGACGCATCCGCAAAAAGGACAGACGGAGTGCGAGGACACCGTACGGCGTGGTGTGGCCGGCACGCCGACGGCGGCTGGTTCTCCCTCTACCGCGCGCAGCGCGTCGCTGTTCAACCGATGATTTACGGAACCAGTCGACGCACTGCCGGATGGCTCGCCAGTCGGCACATCGGTATTGGCAGGGTCAAAGGCTCGGCTCATCTCATCGGCTTCTGCGGTAAAAATCGAATCATGCATCTTCCGGCTCCCACGGCCATTTTGATCGAATAGTGGTGAAACGCAATAACCTGCCGTTTCCTCATCGGCGGCTATCGTCAAGACTGTTCATTTACGCGAAAAACCGGGGGCGGTTCGGTTTGGATGGTGGCGCGGGCTTCCAGCCTGCACACCTGTGGATTCCCATGGAACAAGTTCCATGGGCTTTGCAAAAAAGCATGGGCGAGACGCCCATGCCACCTGCTTTCAATCGCCCCGAATCAGGGGAGATCCACCGGCACTTTCGGCAGGTCGACCTCGGTCTGATTGGCGTTGTTGAAATAATTCGTGAACACATTCAGCGCGACATTCGCCACCACCTCGGCGATGTCGCCATCGGTGAGTCCGGCACTTTTCGCGGCGGCCAATTCACCGTCGCTCACGCTCCCCTTCTTGTCGACCAATTGTTTGGCCAGCACGATCACGCCGTTCATCTTCTTGTCGGTCGCATGACCGAGGCGCGCATCGTGGATCGTTGCATCGTCCAGCCCCGCGCTCTTTCCCATCATCGTGTGGGCCGACAGACAATACTCGCAGCGATTGCTCTGCCCAACCGCGAGCGCAATGGCATGGCGGGTTTTGGCGTCGAGGCTGCCTTGATTTAACGCACCGCTGAATTTCAGATAGCCATCCAGCACCGCCGGACTGTTGGCCATCCCGCGAAAAATATTGAGCAGCATCTTCTGCTTGTCGAGTTGATTCAACATTTCCCGGGACTTGGGATCCCCCTGGGTTTTTTCGAGAGATTGAAGACGAGGCATGGGCTGTTCCTTCCTGCTGAATGTGGAGAGATCCATATCGCCGGCCGGACCTTCCGGCCGGGATGCGCTCGATTGTAGGCGGGTCGCTTTGTTCCGCGCCATCCGTCGGCTAAAATCATTCCGAACATCCTTTGCCGCTTGCGGCTCAGCCGTGCCGCATCCCTTACAGAAGGGACGGCTAAGCCGCAAGCGGCGTCAAAATACACGGAGTCGAAAAAGGCTGCCGCTTCAGGCTCGTTGATCTTTAATTATGGCATACACCGTTTTAGCCCGCCGGTATCGCTCTGGAACGTTCGATGAAGTCATCGGGCAGAATCACATTGCGCAGACGCTGAAGAAGGCGATTTCATCGGGCCGCATCGCGCACGCCTACCTTTTTTGCGGGACGCGCGGCACCGGAAAAACCTCGACGGCACGCATCCTTGCCAAGGCCCTCAATTGCCTTGCCGGTGTGGATGGCCCCGTCACCGAGCCGTGCGGCAAGTGTTCATCCTGCCTTGGCGTGGCGCGCGGCGACGATATCGACGTGATCGAAATCGACGCCGCCAGCAACACCGGCGTCGACAACATCCGCGAATTGATCGAGAACAGCCAATACCGCCCCGCCCGCAGCCGGTTCAAAGTGTACATCATCGACGAAGTACACATGCTGAGCAAAAACGCGTTCAATGCGCTGCTGAAAATTTTGGAAGAGCCGCCCAGCCATGTGAAATTCATCCTGGCGACGACGGAACCCGAGAAGGTGCTGGCGACGATTTTATCGCGCTGCCAGCGGTACGATTTTCGCAACATCCCCACCCGGGAGATCGCGGCGCATCTGGCGGGGATCTGCAAACAGGAACAGATCGAGGCGGATGAAGACGCCTTATTTCTCGTCGCCAAAGCCGGTGCGGGTTCGATGCGCGATTCGCTCTCGCTGCTCGACCGCCTGCTGAGTCTCGGTGAGAAACATCTGACGGCGGACATGATCGAGAACCTTCTCGGGCTGCCCAAAAGCCAACTGCTCTTCGATCTGTCCGCAGCGATCGGACAAGGCGATGTGAACGGCACGCTCACCCGGACCGATGCGATGATTCAGAGCGGTCTGTCCGTCGATGCGTTTCTGGCTTCGTTCATCGACCATCTGCGGAATCTTCTGGTGTTGTGCGCTTGCGGGATCGAATCCAATCTGGTGGAAGTGCCGGGGCTTTCGCTGACGGAGTTGGCCGGTCAGGCGAAGTTGTTTGATGCGGTGACGCTGGCGCAGGACATCGCGATTTTGGAAGAGCTTCGACGGCAGGTTCGGCAGTCGAACGCGGGGCGCGCGCTGCTGGATGCGACACTGGTAAGACTTGCGCTGGCGGAGCAGTTTTCATCGGTGGCCGATCTGATGGCCAGGGTGAATGGCTCGCCGGCGACCGCGGTTCAAAAAAAAAAGTTTGAGCCCGTAAATCAAGCGGCGGCCCCGGCGGTGCGGAATTTCAAGCCGGAGACGGAAGCCGTAGGCTTGAGCGTTGCCGTCAAATCGGATTCTTCTCGGGGGGTTACGGTGCCTACGCCGGCGGCACCGATGGATTTGGATTTGGGGGATGATGATGATGCACTTCCCTCTGTAGGGAAAGTGTGGGACGAAGGCCCCACGCGCTCCCTGGCGGCGATCATGGCGGAGTCGAAGCAGAAAGCCCAGGCGACTGCGCCGATCATGCCTCCGACTCCATCCAACCTGGAGCCGATGGACCCTACCAACCTCCCGGCAACCTACCAGGCCATGCTCCGCCTCATCGCCAAGCACGGGCCTTCGCTGGAGGGTCTTCTATCGCAGGGTCAGTTCCTCGGCGTGGTCGAGGGGCGTGCAGTCATCCGGTACGGCAAGAGCCAGGAACATGCCGTCAGAATACTGGAGAAACATAGCAAAAAGGATCTGATTATCAGCACGTTGAGCGAGGTGTTGAATCAGAAGGTGGGGCTTAAGTTCGAGGTGGATGAGGCTCAGGAAGTAGCCCCGGCGGTGGTTGCGGAGGTGGTGTCCAAGCCGGGTGCGGCGCGCGTGGCGGCAACAGCGCCGGAGGCTCCGGCCGCGCCTTTGATCCGATTGACGCCGGAGCTTCGGGCGGAACTGGAATTGGATCCGCTGATTCGCTCGTTGATTGACCTTGGGGGGAGTATTGTGAAAGTGGAGTGAATCGAGACAGGGAGGGTTGTCGGGGAATCCGGGTCGTCGCTTTCAGCTCCGATCCCGGCGTGGTTTGACGAGATGGTTTATTGAGAGGAATCCCATGTTTGACATGAATCAACTGATGAAACAGGCTCAGGAAATGCAGGGAAAGATGGCGCAGATGCAGGAGGATCTGGCCCGCAAGCAGATCACCGCCGACGCCGGCGGCGGGATGGTGCAGGCGACCGTCAACGGAAAGATGGAACTGGTGAAGCTGAAGATCGACAAGGCGAAAATCGATCTGGCGGATATGGAGATGCTGGAGGATGTGATCGTCGCCGCCGTCGCCGCCGCACAGAATCGGGCGGGGGAAATGATGAAGCAGGAGATGCAAAAGGCCGCCGGGGCGATGGGCCTGCCGCCGGGGATGCTGGGGTGAGATCGCTCATCCTTTTTTCACGGTCTTCTGCGGAATGCTTTTAATCGCTTCACTGGCGATCGCGGAGCCGCGATGCTACCCGGGACATTTCAGTCGCTCGACGATCTGTCAAAAGCGATGGTGAAGGATTTGATCGCCGAGGGGCTTTATGAAAAGGAGACGCTCACGCCCGAGATGGAAAGTCGCATCGCGCAACTGCTCGGCCAACTCAGTGCGGCGGATTGCGGAGCGCGCGAAGAGGCAACCCGCCAACTGAAGTGGATGGGCCGCTTTGCCGAGCCGGCGCTGCAAAGAGTTAGCCGCGAGGTGAACAATGAGGAGGTTCGCTCCCAGGCTGAAACGATTCTGGCGATGCTTCGTGCAGAGGATTGAGGCACGGGTTTGCAATCACTTCCGCGTCTGGGATGGGTGCCAAAGGTCGCGGTACTCCGAGACCTGTGTTCGCTTGGTGGATGAGAGACACAGGCCTGCTTCGAAAATGGATTTTGGAGGGCGGTCGTCCTCGACCGCCGCACCCGCGGCACGGGAGTGCCGCCCTCCAGCCGCCAACTTTCATTCGTCGCGTGTGCGGCGAAGCCGCATGACGACTCGGAGTACCGCGACCTGTAGCACCCCGTTTTTCTAAAACCTAAAAGTTACTTGCACCCCTTTCCCAAGCTTACGATTTCCCTCCCCATTCAAGTCATGGCATACTGCGACGAAGAATCGCCATGATACGAAACCGGCTTCGAGAATTCTTCGTTTACATTCCCCGCATCGAGGCCCGGGCCGCGCTGATTTCAATCGCCGTGGGGGTGACGATGCTGGCGGTGAAGTTTCTGGCCTATGCCCGCACCGGGTCGACCGCTATTTTGTCCGATGCGCTTGAGGGGATCGTCAATGTCGTCGCCGCCGGGTTCGCAACCTATTCGCTGGCGACCGCGCATCGCCCCGCCGATGAAGAGCATCCCTACGGTCACGGGAAGGTCGAATTTCTCTCCGCCGGTTTTGAAGGGGGAATGATCGTTCTGGCCGCCCTCATCATGTTCGCGGAAGGGGCCAAACGCATTCATGAAATCCGCCGTCATGGCGCCAGGATCGACGCGATTTTATACGGCGTGCTGCTGCTCGGCGTGGCGATGGCGGTTCATGCGGTGCTTGGCACCTATCTCATCCGGCTCGGTAAACGGCAAAGCTCCATCACCCTCGAAGCCGACGGCTGGCATCTGCTCACCGATGCCGTTACGAGCGGCGTGGCGATGCTGTCGCTCATCCTGGTGAAATGCACCGGTTGGGCCTATGCGGATCCTTTGGGCGCGATTGCGATCGCCCTCTACATTTCATGGACCGGCATGGGTCTGCTGCGCCGGGCGGCGGCCGGGTTGATGGACGAGCAGGACCACGCGGACGGGCGGCTTCTGCGCGATATTCTCGATGCCCACGTCAATGGCCGCGAGCCGCGCATTTGCAGTTATCACAAGCTGCGCCACCGGCATAGCGGGCGATATCACTGGGTCGATTTCCACATGATGGTTCCCGCCTGGTGGGATATTCAGCGCGGGCACAATCATGCGAGCACGATTGAATATGAGATCGAGCAGGCGCTGGGTGTCGGGAACGCCACGGCGCATGTGGAGCCGTGCGTGAATGTGAAATGTCCGGCATGTGCGGCGGCGAGAGCGGTGGGATGAAAGATGGTGGCATGGGCGTCCCGGCCGTGCCACCGCTTGCAAAGCACAAAAGTCCGAAGAGATGCTCGCGCATCGCTTCGGACTTTGAACAATCATTCCATCATTCTCAAATCAGGCGGCTTCAGCGCGGGGCTCGCCGTTAAACCGGAACCCGTTCGCGGATTTTCCGCTGTCCTTCGTTTCCTTGCCGGGGCTCGCCGACTTCTTCGTCGTGAGCAGCGCGGACATCGCGGCCAAGGCCTCTTCATCCTCCCGGCTCGGAAGCTGCGTCTTGAAGCTGTCGCGTTCGACGGTCAGCTTATCGATGCTGTCGGATTGCTCGGTGACCTTTTTCTCGAGGGAGTTGACCTGCTCTTGGAGATTGCCGAGGCGCTGGCCCTGGCGATCGATGACCGCCTCCGCCTGCTCGCGGGCCACCGTCAGCTTCGACACCTGCGACTCGAGCGATTCGATCGACTCGCCTTGCCGCGACAGCTCGACCGACTGCTCCTTATTCTTCATCTCGTGGTCGGTGATGATCGAACATTGATCGACGATCGTCTGCTGTTGCTGGCGAACCTTGTCGGCGTCGGTTTTGATCCGGTTCGATTGCTGAACAATAACCTGCTTGGCTTCATTCAGCGCCTGGGCGAAAGACATATCCATGGTGCGTCTCCTTCTTGAGTTCGCGTTCAGTTCAGCGTCGGGGGCCAAGCGGCCTGCTTGCTCCTACACAGTGGCAATCACGACCGCCGTTGTACTCTGCCATTCTATTTCGGCATGACAAGCTGGGGCGTTTAGGTAAAATATAACTTCCACGTCACCTGAAACTTCGCAACTGTCTGTGAGATATGTCGGCTTGAAAGCGATCGCCCATAAGAAGTGGCGGGACTATTTTGCAAAACCGGAACCAAGAATCCAGCCAATGCACTTTTGACACCGTAAAGAAACTGAAGTCCGGCGTGCAGTTTACATTATCAGACGCAGGGAAGAAGTTTTGCCGCGGATGGGGCACGGACGAACACGGATAAGAGGAGGAAAATTGAACTGCAAAGAAATTCGCGATCGTTATTCGGCGATTTGAAATTGATTTTGCCTCTTATCAACTGAATTCTTTATCCGTGTTCATCCGTGCCCCATCCGTGGCAATATCTCCCCGCTTTCACCGCAGCAGTTCAGCTCAATCATCGTCATCCTCTTTCACCGGCCGCACCGCGCTCACCGGCCCGTGCGGGGAATCGGGCATGATGGCTCCCGGTCCTTTCACCGTTTGCCAGATGATTCGATTCAGCGCCTCCGCCGGGGCGCGGTCGGCTACGCTGAAGTCCATCGACTCCGATTGCTCGATCATTGACTTCAGCGCCGGGCTAACGGGTTTCACCGGGTTGCCCGCCGCGTTGTACTCCGCGATCAATTGCCGGTCCGCCGCCAGCGCAACATAGGGTGCATCATTACCTGGAGCGGTGTCCCAATTCATGATCGGAGACGCCACCGCATCATTCTGGCACATCGGCGGCAGGCCCAGCACGCACTCCATCGTCTTCAGCACGCTCACCGTATTGTGAAAAGTGTGATCGACGCTCCCGGCTTTGATCCAGGGACTGATCACAAAACAGATCGAGCGATGGGCATCAACATGGTCGGGCCCGTTTTGCGCATCATCCTCAATCACAAATATCGCCGTGCTCTTCCAGATCGGACTGTGGCTGATCGATTCCACCAACTGCCCCACGGCGTAGTCATTGTCCGCCACCATCGATCGCGGCGTATGCTTATTGGGATTTGCGCCGACCGTGTGATCGTCCGTAAATCGAACCGTCATGAAATTGGGAACCGACTTGCCGCTGGGATCCTTTTTCAGCATCGACTGAAACTCCCGATTCCACTCGGTATACCGGCTGGGCATGCCGGCCTTACCGTATGCCGTCATCGGGCGAAGGTAGGCTTTGTCGTTTGACTCCTGAAAGTAGTGCAGCGGGGCCTCGCTGTCGGGATATTCCAGATCGAATTTGCGGAAGTCGATATCGGTCACGCCTTCCAGATCATGCCCGCCGGGTTGCAACCCCGCGGCGGCGGGATAGTTGTCGGGCACGATGATTTTGCCGGCTTTGCTGACCGAGTTCGACGTGAAGAAACCGTAGTTGCGATACGTCAGTCGATGCTTCCGCACCATGTCCCAGATATGACCGCCGGGCGCCTCGGCCACATCGGTGATGGCCGGTGAACCGATCTGGAAATCCTCCGCGTCGGAAATCGGTTTGCCATCCGGGCCCTTGGCCGGCAAGCCGCCCGTGGGGTAGCCATTGGTCGAGCCTTCAAAATCATACTTCCGCCCCCGACCACTGTAGTTGTACGGCACGTTTTTGATGACATACTCGTTCGCGTGTCCCTGGGTGCTCCAGACCCACCCGTCACCGCTCACTTCACCGCTGTCGAAAAAGTTATCCAGCAACACGAATCGCTCGGCCAGCGCATGTAGATTCGGCGTGACCTGCCTTCCAAAGATGCAGAGACTCGGGTCCCCATTCCCCTGCGGCAGATCGCCGAGCACCTGATCGTAGGTGCGATTCTCCTTCACGATGTAGATGACATGCTCGATCTTCCCCGCCTGCAAGCCGATCGATTTCAGCGGGTTTTCAGCCTTCACATAGCGGGGCGTGAGATGGTTCAGACGAAGCACCCGCTCGGTCTGCACCTTCAACTGATCGGCGGTCGGAACCGAAACGCCGGTGACGTTGCCTTCGATGATCCGTTGGATGTATTTTTTGTTCTGATAATTCTTCAGGTCGCCATTCGGATTTCGCGTGGCGGTTCCCTTGGCATTCGACACCAGCAGACGGCGGCCATCCGGCGAGACGGCGACGCCCGTGGGATACCAGCCCGCCGGAACGTAGCCTTGCAGCGCAGCACTCTGCACGTCGATTACACCGACTGCGTTCATATCCCCGAGCGCAACGTAGAGTGTCTTTTGATCCGGCGACAATGCCAGACCGGTGGGTGTGGCACCGGGCAGATCCCTGGCGATCTCCGGCCGCAGCAATACGGTCGAAACAATGCGATTGTCGCGCGTATCCACGATCGAGATCGTATCGCTGCTCGCATTGGCGATGAAGAGCTTGGACTGATCCCGATTCAGCAACAGAGCCGAAGGATGGGAACCGCTGGCAATCTTCCGCAGCAAAGTAGGCTCGGTCGGTTTACGAGTATCGAGTACATAGACACAGGCATCGCGCTGGCTGGCGATATAGGCCCGCGAGCCATCTTTCAGCACCGCCACCGCCAGTGGGAAATTGGAGGTTCCGGCGATGGTGTCGGAAAATGTAAATCGACCCACTTCCTTCGCAGTCGCCAATTCGTAAATCGCCACGTTCCCGGGAACGCCAAAGGTGGCACCGGCGGCCACCGGGTCGTTGTTGGCCACGTAGAGATACCCGCGCCCGTCCAATGCCAGGCCGGAAGGGAAATCGCCGGCTCTGGCGGCGATCTCCCCGGTTTGAGTCAACGATCCATCCGCGCCCAGCTTCAGCATCGCGATGGCATCATGGTGGCCTTGAGCGGCGTACACGGTATTGTCCGCCCCCACCGCCAATCCGTAGTACAACCCGTTCGTGCCCTTCTGAGCTTTGGTGCCGGGATTAGGGAACTCTACGCGCCCCGTGCCGACACCATCGATGGTGCGAATGGCGCAGATCGCCTCGCGGAAACCGGCATCCGTGGTCAGGGCATACTGCCCATCCGGGCTCTGGAGCATATGAATCGGCAGGCTGCCTACTTCGGTGGTCGTCTCGGCCAGATGATCCGCCAGCATTCGGCCAGTGACCAGCGGGGGTTGAGTGCTATCGGCCACGTCGTCCATATCCCGCGGATGTGAACTGCAACCGGTGATCGCCAACGTTAAAATCAGGGTTCGGTAGATCGAGCGACATTTCATGCGAAACTCCAAATGCGTTTTTGCTTACTTCTTCGTTTAGCGGCAGTGCCGGAGGCACTACCGCTAAACGATTGCCAAATCAGCTTACTTTACCAGCACGGGTTCCCCCCACAGGGCGGAGACGGGCAGATGAACCTCTCCCACACTTTCAATGCGTAGAACCAGCGACTTCACCCCTGCGACATTGACCGATACATTCACAGGATCATCCAGACTCGTCAGGGGCTTGGAGCGGTATATCTCTTTGCCGTCCGCCAGGATCAGCCACCGCACCGCCAGCGTAGGCAATACTGAATCGGGAACCCCGGCCCGCGCGAGAAACACTTTGTAATTTCCGTCCAGATCGAACCGCAGCGAGGCACCCGCCTGGCAGAGGATGCCGCGATCGCAGGGTTGGCCGCCGAGACTCATCGCATTTCCGCCGGGAAGGTGAATGGCGTAGGCGGTGGCGGGAGAAAGGCCCGCATCGACCTCTATTTTGGCGGGCTTTCGATCGACCAGCGAATCGAATCGGCCATCGCCCGCATTGATTTCCGCCACCCGGCCACCGTCCACCTTGATCGCGCCGGCCGTCTCGTCATCGATCCATAATTGATTCCGCTCGAGCTTTACCGACTGAGCCATATACACGAAACCCTCTCGCGTTCGCACCACCCACGCCGCCTGTGAAATTCCTACTTCATGCAGCACGACGACCCTGGCCTCGGCACCCATCGCGAGGTCTTTCGGACCAAACACGACGGAGTTTATCTTCACCCGGCCATCTTTCAGCGACGCAAAATCTCCTTCGAAGAAATCCCCCTTGGTCATCAGCACACCGGTGCCGGTCGGGGGGATCTTGGACAGTTGGACGGGGGTGACAGAGCCTAGGATCAAGCGGGCTACTTCATTGGTGGAGATCGAGAACGGTTTCCCATCCCCGCGCGTACACTGCACTGTTTTTTCATCGGCGGATTGGATGTTCACATGGCCGATGATCGAACCGTTACGGAGGATCACCGCCCGATCGAGCATCGGGCCGGAGGGATGGGATGGGTCCGCGGCGCCAAGCCTCGGGGGTGGTTCATCCTTGGGTGGGCCGGGTTGAAGGGTAACTCCCTCGAAGGTCGCCGCGCACGCCGCATTGATATCGCGGCTGCAGACGGCCAACCCCACATAGACTCGCGCCTCCATCTGTATTTCCTGCGGTTGGCCTACCATGACCCAGGAATTTCCGTCGATGGATTTGGACGCGGTGAATACGTTCCTCATTCGCGAAAGCCGCAACCAGGCCGGGGGCTTGTCTCCGGTGGATAAAGGAGTAGCCGTCATGTCGCCCCCCTTTGCCGACCGCCATGCGAAGCTAGACCCATCCTGCGGTTTGAGGAACAAGAATGCGGCTTTGCTCCCCCGCTCGTTGAATGCTTCCCGCATCATCAGGCCGGCTTTGCCGTCGGGGTTGACGATCTGCAGGTCGCTGAGCCTGGCGATGATCTGCCCGTCACCGCGCAGTTCCTGGTAGACGAAGTAGAAGGAGTCGGCGGTGCCTTTGATGTTTGATCCGGCTCCTTTGACGGCGTACTTGCCGTCGACCAGCCGCACGCTGCCCGCCGTACCGGTCGGACCGACATCCTGTGTCTTCCAGGCCCGATCGAGCAATCCGTTTGCGATCGCCACAGGCCGAGGAGCGTCGGCATTTTTCAGATTGGCTTGCAGGATGTCGGATAGGTCCAGCTTGATAGGCTCGCCATGCTTGGGACGAACGACGATCTGACTGTTTTCAAAATGAACCTCCCCTTCGTAGATCTTCCCGTCGAGGGTGTGGATCGTCCCGCCATTGGTTGAAAAGGTGAAAAGCAGCAGGAAAATCGGAGAGAGCGATGATCGCATGGAGAGGTTCCGCTTCGGTGGCATGGGCGTCTCGCCCTTGCTCTTCCAAGAAATGCATGGGCGAGACGCCCATGCCACCTACCTCTGGTACAACGGGATGTAGTGGTACGGCATCGCCAGAATCGTCGTATAGACTGCCGTTGCGGAAAGGGTGGAACTCCCGGCCAATCGATGAAAGACATAGGCCAGC
>JANXVV010000154.1 GCA_025351525.1 Humisphaera sp.
TAGCATGGGCTACCAGCCCATGTTTCAGTTTTAAAACATGGGCTGGTAGCCCATGCTACAAAGAATCACTGGCAATCAGGTTGACGAACAACTCTCAGCAAAGCACTTTACCGTTCAAAGCGCGGCCGATGGTCTGCATTGCCGTCATCATACCAACGGCCAGGTTTCAAAGTGATCTTCCGCAACCCTGTGGCTTTACAGGCCAGCAGCAGTTGCTGTTGCAGGCCGGCTAGAAGGAGTTGTTTGAGTTCATAGAGATGGGAGGAAGTATCGACCAGGACGATCAGCGAGCCGCGTGTGAGGGATTCGAGGGCGCAATGATCGTTCAAAAGATCGGGCACCAGTTTGGCCCAGACCTCGGCGATTCTGGACATCTGGGTTTGGCGCTTTTGGACGGAGTGTTTGAAGAAGGAAATTAACTCCACACCGAGTGGAGCCGCCGAACGGTGCGAAACGGACTTGATGCGGGACAATCGACTAAGTTCTGCGTCTTGTCGCCGTTGCGAGGAATTGGGCTTCATAGAAAGCGCCTTCCATCCGGCGGTTGAACATAAAGTTAGAAGCTTTATGTTTGCGTTGCGCGGGGCCGTGCCTTGAAAGGATTCGTGAATTCGCCGACGGAGTCGCGGAAAATTTCGGGGAACTGACTCTCCCTGAGAACACCGTCGCGCAATTGCTTTACGAAATTACTCTGTTCCATCAATACGCGACTGGGCTGTTGGCCTGACGTTTGTAGACATGGGCTGCTATTTTTGAAAAATTAACAGGGTGGCATCGCCTACTGCAGATTCACAGGCATGATCACGTACTGAAAATTCGGGCCGCCCTTCAGCAACCCCGGCCGGTTGGCGGCCGTCAACTCCAGCGAAATCTCGTCGTTATCCACCACGCGCAGGGCATCCACCAGAAACTGCGGATTGAAGCCGATCTCCACATCCGCCCCTTCAAATTTGCAAGGGAATGTGATCGTCGCCTCACCCGATTCCGGGGAACGGCTGGTCAGGATCAGACCCTTCTTGCTGAAGTGCAGCCGCACGCCTTTGCTTTCTTCCGTCGTCAACAGCGATGCGCGCCGAATGGCGGATAGAAAATCGGCGGTGCTGGCGATCATCTTCTTATCGGTGTCCTTCGGAACCACATCCTCATACGGCGGGAACTGCCCTTCCACCAGGCTGCTGGTCAGCGTTGCATTGCTGGTGTGAACAATCACCTGCGTGTCGGTGATCTGGAAACCCACCGCTTCTTCCGGATCATCGATGAGTTTGTCGATGAGTTGGAGCGCCTTGGCGGGGATGATGGCCTTGACGCCTTCTTTGTCGATCTTAGTGCTGTTGAGCAGGTCGCCGTTGGCCTGGGCCAGACGGCGGCCATCGGTGGCGACCATGTGGACCTTCTTGTTCTTCGCGTTCAGCAGCACGCCGTTGAAAGCGTAGCGCGAGCTTTCCTTGGCGGCGGCGAAAAGGGTCTGGGCGATGAGTTGCTTGAGCGCTCCGCCGATGATCTGAAAATCCGCCTCGCCCTCGAAGCCGGGCACATTCGGGAAATCACTGGCTTTTTGGGTGAAAATTTTGAAGTGTGAATCCTGCCCCCGGATGTTGGCGGTGTCGCCGGTGATTTCGATGGACAGCGTGTCGTCGACGCTCTCACGGACGATATCGCGGAACTTGTCGGCAGGCACCAGCACCTCGCCCACCTCCTCGATTTGCACCTGATTGTCGGTGTAGCGGATGGCCACTTCCAAATCGGTGGCACTAAGGGTCAGGGCGTTGTCCTGAGCCGAAAGCTTGACGCACTGGAGAATGGGCTTGGGCGTACGCGCGGCGACGACGTTGCCGGCGACGGTCAGGGCTTCGAGCAAAGCTCCCCGGTTGCAAATCACTTTCATGTCCAGTGCCTTTCGAGAGAAATCTAATTCGAGAGTCAAAGATTACGCCTTTGTCGATCGTGCGGCAAGGGCGCTAATTTCATTCGAGTTTTCCGCTTGAAGACTCTACCATCTTTAGTCTTATATAGAAAATTTCAGGATAGTAGACTTAGTAATGATGCTGCGCCGATTGTGGATAAAATCCCGTTAAAACGCGCAAGTGCATGATGGAAAATAAGTTGGATTGATTGTTATCGGACCGACGGTGTGGATAAACTGTTGCGGCGGTTGATGCGCCGGGAAATGAAATCGACGGTGGGTCGTGTCGGGCGCCGCGCGGGAGGTTCGGGCTGTTGGGGGAAGTGAGTTCCCGAAAAGTCCTCGCGACAGGCGACGGCAGGTTGTCCACGGGTTGTGCAATCTGAGCTGTCGAGGTGAATGGTGGGTTGTCCACGAAGCGTCCACGGTGGCCGAACCGGGTTATCCCACGGTCGTGCAGATGAAAATTTTGTTTATGTCAGGAAGACAGCATGTGAATTTTTTAGCGGCTGTGCCGAAG
>JANXVV010000155.1 GCA_025351525.1 Humisphaera sp.
CGGCGCGACAAACGGGGACGAGGCAGAGCACCGCCATCCACGCCGCTGCGCACCACAATGGGAACGGCGGAGCCATCATCCCACCGGCGGCGGCGGCGAGAAGCGCAATCGTGTTTAAGTGTGATAAATGCCGCAGCTCAATGATCGGATGGACCCAGATTTCGGAGTACAAACCACCGATGGCATAGATGACCATCAAAGGCAGCAGCGCGACCGGAGAAATCCAGCGCATCTGCACGGCGGCGGCGGGATAGGTCAACCAAAGCACGCCATGCGCGAACAGTCCGCAGACGATCAGAGCGACCATGTCTGAAATGATATACGGAGCGACGGTTCGAATCGTCCGGCGTTGAACGATTCGGGAGTCGGTGGAATCGGGCACGCTGCACGTTTCATTTTCCGAAACTTCTTCCCGGCAAACAGGCATATCGACCAGCGGCGAGAAGAACAGGTCTTCGGTTAAATCCACCTGTAGCTGGTCATTGAAGAACTGGTCGAACTCGTCGAGGTCCGCCTGCATCTTCGTTTGGTATTCCCTAAGCATTTTCATCCCTTGCTTTCCAAGATTGTGGCACGGGCTTCCAGCCCGTGTTGGCGATTTTCATTCTTTAAAAAATCGCTTCACCCAAATTCTTTTTTGGGACTGAGCCGTCAACACGGGCTGGAAGCCCGTGCCACGATTATTCGCTTACAGCATGTCCGTCGACCAATCCGGCTCGGCGATCATCAGCGCTTCAGCCGCCACTTTTTCCGCCGGTCGGGCCACGCTCCAGGCATCGCTGTGCTTTGCGGTCAATGCCCCTTGCGTCACGAACGCGCGGGCCGGGGCGACATATTGAGATGAACCGCCGTAGTACGGATAGGCCTTGCCCGAAGGCACATCGTTGGCGACGGCACCGACGACATTGGCCCCGATTTTCTGCAGGCCGTTGATCGCCAGCACGCCGAGGGTTCGCATGGATTGGTTCATGCGCAGGACGAGGACGGTCACATCCGCCGACGCCGCGAGAATGCGGGTGTCGGAGAATCGCAGCAGCGGGGACGAGTCGATGATGATGCGATCGAAAGTTTTGCTGAGGGCCTGGATCAACCGCCCGAATCGCTTGCTGCTGAGCAGCTCGGCTGGGTTCGCCGGGACGGGGCCGCAGGGCAGGATGTAGAGGCCCGGGGAACGGGTCGCTCGCACCGCATCGCGCAGTTTGACGTCGCCGGCCATCACGCTGGAGAGACCGGCGTTGCCGTTGGTTTCAAAGATCAAATGCTGCACCGGTTCGCGCAGATCGCAGTCGATCAGCAGCGTGCGATCGCCGGCCTGGGCGAACGCGATGGCCAGGTTGCTGGCGGTGGTCGATTTACCATCGCCGGGCATCGGTGACGCGACGAGGATCGTCCGGGCTTTTCCGGCGACGCCCAGAAACAGCGATGTGCGAACCGATCGATACGCCTCGGCGGTGATCGATCGCGAATCCAGGCGAACCGTCTGCCCGCGATTCACCGACGAGAGCTGCGGGTTGATGCGCGGTACGGTCGCCAGAACCGGCGTGCCCAGCACGGCCAGAATATCCTCCGGGGTATGAAGCCGGGCATCCTGCCATTCACGCAACATGGCCAAACCCATGCCCATCATGCAGCCCAACATCATGGCGGCGGCGAGAATCAAGGGTTTGTTCGGTTTGATCGGCGTCTCCTCCACGCGGGCCTGCTCGAGCACTTTGACATTCAGCGGGCCGACATCCAGCGTGTTCACGCTGATCTCACCCATGCGGGCATCGAACATGTCGCTCTGCTTCTGCAACTGCGTGACCTCGGCTTCCAGCTTGGCGTATTCGACGGCTTTGGGGCCCAGGCCCATCGCCCGGCCTTCCTGCGCTTCGAGGATCGTGCGGATCTGCCGTTCCTTGCCTTCGGCGGCGGCGACCTGTGAAGCGAGCGCGCTGCGCTGGGCCTCCACCATCGTTCGCTGTTTGGCGGCGATGCGCTGTTTGAGCGAATCGACGATCGTCGACAACACCGCCAACCGCGGATGATTCGGGCCTTGCATCGAGCCGTTGGTCGACTGCGTCAGCGTCACCTGCGTCAACTGGCTGCGAAGTTCCTGATATTCCGAGTCGCCGGATTCACGGCCTCGGGCCTGCTGCGCCTCGACAAACGCTGCGATCGATTCCGGGCTGCCGAGAGCGGCGGTCATCGCATCCAACTGCGACCGCACGGCGATCGTCTCCAACTGGGCGTTGGTCAGGGAAGTATTCAGAGCCTCGGCCCGTTCCATGACGGTATTGCCTTTGTCGTCCTTCAGAGACAGAACCCCGCTCAGCCGTTTGGCGTCGACCATCTGCGAAAGACACACATCGCGCTTCTGTTGAAGCTCTTGTTTCTGCCGCAGAAGCACCTTGACCATTTCCCCGCCGGTGGATCGCTTATCGTGCGACTGCTCCTCGATGTAGGAGCTGACGACGCTGTTCACAAAAAGGGCCGCGTCGCGCGGGTAGGGAGATTCCAAAGTCACGGCGACAACATCGGATTTGCGGGCGACTTCGACCTTGAAACCCTTGGCCGCCCGAATCCAGGAGACCGGATCGCCGGTGATGCCGGCGAAGGTTTTCAGGGAGCGATAGTGAGCCGTATCCATCGCCCGGGCCAGAACCGCGGTGGATAAAAAGATGTCCCCCTGGGTCTGCATGTAGCTGTCGGATTGGGAGACGTAACCGTGATTGTCGCTGTACGGGCTCGGCCCGTTCTGTGAGATGGCGACTTTGGCGGTGCTGCTATAGATCGGCGTGGCGAGATACAGGTAACCTGCGGTGGCGACCATGCAACCGAGGACGGTGAGTGCCAGCGTCCAGCGCCGCCGCCATAGCACGGCGAACATCGGTGAGGAAGGTGCCGCGACCCTCTCCGAAGGGATATGGAGCGGTTGACGACCGGCGACAACATCGCGAAGTAAATTGTCCATAAATGTAGCGTTCCACGCCAAAAAACATCCGATCAAACATCCGGCAACCGGTTCAACGAAACCGCGCAGAATGCACCCACGACGTTTTTGAAAAGGCGTTTAAAACTCCGCGTATCGCGGTGAAAAGCAAGTGATTCAGACCCACTGCGGTAACCGTGCCCTACTCGCCGAATCCTTCGACGTAGCCGCCACGGATGGTTCACCATTGAATCATCCATCGGCCATCATTTCGATCAGGCGTTCGTGTTCGCTTTTGAGTTTTCAGACCGCAAAGGCCTGATAACCGACTCAGGGAAGCCAACCCACATTGGCTCGAATAAGTTATGAAGACTGGGCCTAGGATGCAACAAGAAAATCGTCTGTCAAGTTAATTATGTGAGCTGTGCAACCACTTTCAATGGTTCTGCAGATGCGTTATCGACAGTAAGCTTCCCAAGTTAGCAAAAGCCCGTTTTGAGAGTGTGAATTTGAGAAGAATGCGTAAGTTGGGAAAGAAGCACGTTTGATGGAACATTTCGGTGGATGTATTTCAGGATTTGCAAATATTTCGAGTTTTTGCGTCAGGCTTTGGCTTAAAACGATAAATCGGTGTATGTTTCCGATCTTAGAGCACATGAATTTTTTTAGCGGCTGTGCCGAAG
>JANXVV010000156.1 GCA_025351525.1 Humisphaera sp.
CTTCGGCACAGCCGCTAAAAAAATCACACGCAGTGAGGGGACCGGAAAAACACATGCAAATGAATCTACCCGACAACGACCCTCTGCTTGCCCGACCCATCCTCGGGCATAGCGGCATGACGCTTTCGGGTTTCTTTTCGCTCCACGTCATGGGGGCCATGCTGCCGATCACCGCCGGCATTTTGCTGTATGGCTGGCGGGCTTTACTGCTCATCGCCATCGTCGTCTGTTCCTCAGCGTCGGCACTTCAAGTCTGGAAGCGCATCGGGCCTCGTGGGGCGCAGTTGCGAACCTCGCACATTCTCTATTTGTCGCTGTTACTCGCATTGATGCTACCGGTGCATCTGATGACCTCGGAGCCGCCTTTCCGGGCGATGCCCGGGGCGCAATGGGCCATCGCGGCTGGCGCGGGATTGATGGTCGTCATGCTGGCCTGGCTGTTGGGCGGCGCGGGTTCCGGCAGGGTGCATCCGGTGCTGATCGCCTATCTGCTTATCGTCGTCTTCTTCAAACAGGCGCTGATCCCCCACTGGGTTTTGCAAAAAGAGCGGGTCTTCATCGGAGATGTGACGAGATCGGAGACAAGCGAGCGGGTGAGCAACACCAGTGAAGGCTGGGTGCGAATGCCCACCGTTTCAGATGAAGATGGACTCTACTTCGAGGACGCCGCTTCGGAAAAACTATTTCGCTTCACGTCCGGCCAACAGCGCCCCGACCGCAACTGGCTCTCGCTCGATGGCCTGCTGCGCGATGAAATGCCGCCCCTGGAAGATCTCATCCTCGGCGGTCAACCCGGACCGATCGGCGCGGCCAGCGCCATCGCAGTCATCGTCGGGGGACTGTTCCTGCTCTATCGCGGCGTCATCGATTTCAGAATCCCGCTCCTCATCTATCTCGCTTCGTTCGCCGCCCTGCTCGTGCTGCCCATTCCCGCGATCATCAAGCAGGTGACCACCGGCGGGGTGGGCCATATGTATATCGACTGGCGATGGCTCTCGCTTCGCGACCACGACATCGGCGCCGCCAAAGCCATCACGTTTGCCAACTACGAAATCATGGCCGGCCCGCTGCTGTTCATGGCGTTCTTTCTCGCCACCGCCCCGGCGGTGCGGCCCATGTCGCGCCGCGCACGCTTCATCTACGCCCTGCTCATCGGATTTCTCGCCGCCGTTCTGCAACTCTACGTGTCCGTCTCCTTCGGCCCTTATCTCGCGCTGTTGATCGTCAGCCTGGTCACCCCGACGTGCGATAAGATGTTTCGCCCGAGGCCGCTGGTTTAGCGCGGCTTCCAACTAAACGTATCAGTCTTTGCCGCTTGCGGCTTAGCCATATCCCGTCTTTGACGGGCTGAACGGCTAAACCCCAACCGGCATCAAATGCACGGCAAAACAAATAACGCGACAGATTTGGAACACTACTCCCACTTGCATCCTTCGTCACTCTGCGGCAGACATGCGTTATATCTCACCTTCTTGGCATTGATACATTTCCAAACGTTTGAAAATTGAGGGTCATCAAGCTGTCGATCTTCGAGCAATGCGTGGTACCCAGTTCGTCGAGGCACTTGTCGATCGCCCGCTGAAAGTCGCCGAAGCATCGCTGGTGCCGCGAATTTAACACGGCTTTCTTCGCGAACTTCCAGAGCCGCTCGATCAGATTCAGGTTGGGTGAGTACGACGGCCTCCTTCGCCGGGAGATTCCGGTGCGGGGTCGGCGCGCTGACGGGCGCCTTCCAGTGGTACGTCCGCACCGCCGCCAGCCTGCCGGCAATGAACGTGTCCAGCAGCCGCTGCACCGTCGGTCGCGACAACTTCGCCAGTTCGGCGATCCGCCGGTGCTTCTCGCCATGGCCCTTGAGCCACAGCGTTTCCATCCGCCGCCGAACCGCCAGGTCAGCGTGTTCGTAACGATCCCGCTCGATCTCCCTCAACTCGTCCGCAGAAAATTCAATTCGTCGCATCCGTGCGTCCTCGACAACGACACTCTCGAAGCATGGGCTACCAGCCCATGTTTTTGTATTTGAAAAAGAAAATCATGGGCTGGTCGCCCATGCTACGGCGAACCAGACCGTGCCGCTAAACATGCCCGTAGAGAAAAACTTCCGTCGTCATTCATTTTTTTCGGAACCGTGGACATCAAAATCACCTCCGATTCGGAGCGGGCATGAAAGCTCGCTTTAGACGGGGAGGTCGTCGAAGCCCGCTCCGAATCGGAGGCGGCTTCGCCGCGTCCACACTTCCGAAAAAAATGAATGACTCCCGCAGGGGGGCGGATATACCGCTTGAAGCAAACCGTCCCCCGGCATGCCGGGGGCTATATAGGGTTAAATAGGGTTTGTACATCCTTCGACCTTGACCTATCATTCCTTCCCGTTTGATTTGGCTTCACAAAGGACGTTTTCATGCAATCCGTGATCACCGGCAGGGCCTATGTTCTGGGCGACAACATCGATACCGATCAGATCATCCCCGCCGAATATCTCTCGTTCAACCCGGCCATCCCCGAGGAGCGGAAATTCTTCGGCATGTACGCCAACAGTGGTGTGCCGCCGAAACAGGCCGGTTTGCCGAACGGTAACGTTAAGTTCGTGCGCGACAACGAATACAAGAGCGATTACCAGATCATCATCGGCGGGAAAAATTTCGGTTGCGGTTCCAGCCGCGAGCATGCCCCGCTGGCGCTGGCCGAGGCGGGCATCAAGTGCGTCATCGCCGAATTCTACGCGCGCATTTTTTTCCGCAACAGCGTGAACGGCGGCTACGTCGTGCCGTTGGAATGCAAGGATCGGCTGGTCGGTGAAATCCGCACGGATGATGAGTTGGAAGTGCATCTTGACGATGGATACCTGCTCAATAAAACCACGGGCAAGCGGCATGATCTTCGACCCCTGGGGGATGTGTTGCCGATCATCGAAGCGGGTGGCATTTTTCAATACGCCCGCAATGCGGGGATGCTGAAATAATGTCGTTTCCCAACGTCATCCTCGTCGCGCACCCCGTCATCCAGACGAAGTTGTCGGAGCTTCGGGATGTGACGACGGACCATCGCGAATTTCGCGCGCTGTTGGACGAGATCGCCGGTCTGATGGTGTATGAGGTGACGCGCGATTGGCCCACCAAACCGCGCGTTGTCAGGACGCCGTTGGAAGAGATGACCGGCCATGAGTTGGCGCGAAAGGTCACGCTCGTTCCCATTCTCCGCGCCGGATTGGGGATGGCGGACGGCGTGCTCAAACTGCTGCCGGATGCGCGGATGGGCCATCTGGGCGTCTACCGCGACGAGAAAACCGCCGAGCCGATTTCCTACTATCACAAGCTCCCGCCCGATATCGCCGAGACCGAAGTGCTGTTGATCGATCCGATGCTCGCCACCGGAGGCAGCGGGTCGGCGGCAATTGCATTTTTGAAACAGGCGGGCGTCGTCAACATGAAGTTCGTTTGCCTCGTCGCCGCCCCGGAAGGGATTGCTGCGGTTCATCGGGCCCACCCCGAAGTGCCGATCTATTGTGCGGCGATCGATCGTGAACTGAACGCGCAAAAATTCATCGTGCCCGGTCTGGGAGATGCGGGTGACCGGTTGTTTGGAACGTAAATTTTGTTTTCCCAAACCTTCGAACCTCACGACCTGTTTATTATCCTGGTGCTGATCGTTTTGGAAGGCGTTTTGTCGATCGACAACGCCCTGGTTCTGGGCTTGCTGGTACGCCGATTGCCGGGGGATCAGCGACCCAAGGCGCTCAGTTACGGGTTGCTCGGGGCGCTGGTCTTTCGCGTTGTGGCGATTTTTCTGGCCGGGCTGTTGCTGCGGTCCCACTCCGTCAAGCTGCTGGGTGGGATTTATCTGGTCTACCTCGCGGGCCGGCATCTGCTGATGAAGCCGAAGGTGATGAAGTCCAAGCAGGCGGCGGATGAGGATCCGCATCGTCACACGGATGCCTCCCCCGCCGGTCCCTCGGCGAAATTCTGGCACGCGGTCGTCGCGGTGGAGTTGACGGACATTGCCTTCGCCGTCGACTCGATTCTCGCGGCGGTGGCGCTCGTCTCGGATCAACAGTTGCCGACCCAGGGCCATGTGCATTCAAAGCTATGGGTGATCGTGACCGGTGGGATGATCGGCGTGGTTCTGGTCCGCGTCGCGGCCGCGATGTTCATCAAATTGCTCGACCGATTCCCCCGCTTCGAAACATCCGCCTATCTGCTCGTGCTGCTCATCGGGGCCAAGCTGATTTGCGAATGGGCATTCAACTCACCGGGCCATCCCCATCGCGCCAATTTCACCAGCCCGTCGAGCCCCATCTTGTGGATCTTCTGGCTGCTGATGGCCGGTTTTTTCTGCGTGGGTTTCCTGCCCCGCAAGCACCCGGGCACCTCAAGCCGGAAGCGGAAGCCGTAGGCGACGCACTGTGTTCCCCAGGTTGTAGGACGTTTTTCAGCATTATTGTGGTGCGGGCTTCCAGCCTGCTTCCTCCGCAGCCTGGAGAATGACTATAATCCTGCAATCAAGACGTCGTATCTGACGCGCTTTGAAGAGATTAATCGCTGGATCTATAAATCGCGGAGCGTACTCCCGGACTCGCATGGAACAAGTTCCATGGGCTTTTCAGTGCGATTAAAATTTCCATCGATTGGTAATCCCGCGCCGATCCATTGACGAGGACCTTATCCCATGCGTCATGCCATTCGCCCGCACATTGCCCGTTTCGCCATCCTAATCGCGTCGGCCACCGCCGCTTTTTCCGCACCGGCCCAGGATCTCACTCACCGCGCCATCCCCCGCAAATGGGTCGACCCGTTTCTTCCGGAAGATTTGCCGACTCTCGAACTTAAAGATTACGTCAAAACGGACAGTCTCGAAAAAGCCAAAACCGAGGCTTTTTCCGGAAGATATAAACTGTCGCTGATGACGCTGGCCCAGTCGAAAAATATCGATCCGGTTGAACTGGCATTGGCGAAGGCCACCGCGCTGGCTCCGCTCGGCAGGCGGGATGAAGCGATCGAAATTCTTTCCGCTCCGACGTTTCAAATTGATTCCCGAATCCAGATATTGCGAGCCCGAATTCTTGCACAGGCAGGCCGCATTGAAGAAGCGATTGCGGTGCTGAAATCCCTTGTCAAAAAAGACACCGATTCCATCGCCGCACACTATTGGCTGGGGAACATCGCCGAATCGCGCGGCGACCTTTTGACCGCGCGGGAGGCATTCGCCTGGTTCGCCCCCTTCGTTGACAAATGGCAGGGCAACCGCACCCTCTTCACGAACGCCGAAGAAGTCACCCTCGTGGGTCGCGGTGTGGACCGCTGGGCCAGTCTCACCAGCGCGTATCAAACTCAAAAAGCGCTGCACAATGTGGTTCTCAGCATGTTTCTCCGTGCGTATGACGAGATTGACCGGGGCTATTGGCCGGCTCATCTGGCGGCGGCCGACTACTACGTTTCACACGATGACGAATCAAGTGCGCTCAAGGAAATTCAGCTGGCAGCCAAGGGCAATCCGAATGACATCGCCACCCTCTCGGCGACGGGGCGACTGGTGCTCGCGATGTACAATTTTGACGCCGCCGACCGGGCCATCGCCGCGATTCGGGAAGTGGATGCCGGTTCGATCGACGCCGATCTGCTCCTCACGCGAACCTTGCTTCAACAGCGCCGCCCCACCGATGCTCAGGATCCCGTGCGGCGAGTTCTGCAAAAACAACCGAAGCATCTGGAAGCCTTGGGGCTGCTCGCCGCATCGGAAGCGCTGCAACTTCACGATGCCAAGACCACCGACGTTTTAAAAGAAGTTGAAAAAGTTGACGCCTCCAATGCCACTGCTTACTTGGAGGTTGCCGAGCAATTGGCGGCGATGCGGCAGTACCCGCGAGCCGCCGCGATGTATCGCATCGCCATCGAGCGCGCACCCTGGTGGACCACCGCCCGCAATGGTTTAGGCCTGCTCTACACGCAAAGCGGCGAGGAGGATTTTGCCCGCATCACCCTCGATGCCGCCCATTCGCTCGATCCGTTCAATCATGCGACGACCAACTATCTGCGACTGCTCGATGATCTGGCGAAGTTCGCCCGAAAAGAGACGGCGCATTTCGTGGTGATGTACGATGCCAAAAAAGATCCGATGATTCCCGAATATTTCGCGGATTATCTGGAAAGCATTTATCGCGAGGTCTGCGGCGAATATAAATGCGAGCCGCCGGTGAAGACGTATATCGAAGTCTTCCCCACTCACGATGCGTTCAGCGTGCGGACGACGGGTTCACCTTGGATCGGCACGGTCGGCGCAAGCACGGGTCGGGTCATCGCGCTGGTCGCGCCGCGGAAGGGTCAGAGGACGCTCGGATCGTTCAACTGGTCACAGGTGCTACGGCATGAATTCACGCATACGGTGACGCTGGCCGCGACGGACAATCGGATCGCGCACTGGATGACCGAGGGTCTGGCCGTCGTCGAAGAGCGCGCCCCTTTGCGATGGGAATGGGTTCCGATGCTGTACCAGGCGGTGAACAAAAAGGAGTTGTTCACGATGGAAAATCTGACCTGGGGTTTCGTGCGGCCCAAACGCCCGATCGATCGGCAGTTGGCCTATGCCCAATCATTCTGGATTTGCCAGTACATCGAAGACACGTGGGGCCATGAGGCGGTTCTGGCCATGCTGGAAGAGTTCCGTCAGGGCAAAGAACAGCGCGAGGTGTTCCCGAAAATACTGGGGAAAGGGCTGAGTGAATTTCAGTCCGACTTTTTCGCGTGGACCGAAAAGCAGGTCGCCGGCTGGGGCTACGATGCGGAGACGAGCAAGGAATATGCCGAGCTGCGAAAGCAAGGGGAGGACTTGATCAAGCAAAGGCAATACGCGCCGGCGGTGGAGGTGTGGGAAAAGATCGCCGCGCTGCGTCCGGTCGATGTGCTGCCGCACACCCGGCTGGCGGGTTTGTACCTTCGCAAGGAAATTCACGAACCGGATAAACTGATTCGCGAGTTAAAAGAACTTCACTTTCGCTCGATGCACGACAACATTTATGCGAAAAAGATTTCCCGCGTCTATCGGGATGAGGGCGGGACCGGTGACGCCGTGAAGTTTGCGATGCAGGCGGTGTATATCGATGCGTATGACATGGATGCCCATGAATTGCTCGCGCAACTCTATGAGAAATCCGGGAACGCATCCGGTTTAGCCCGCGAAAATCGGACCATCCCCGTGCTGGCGACCTGGTTGGAAGACAACAAAAAGGGCACTGTGCGATCCCGGTGATCGGCGCGACCGATCTACTGGAAGGCGATGAGACGCGATCGCTTTATTTCTCGCGCTTTGTTTAGACGCGGATCGCTTTTGCAGGATATTAAATCTTTCCGCACACCCTCAGACTCCCATGGAACAAGTTCCATGGGCTTTCTCAGATAAATACCCTTTCCATCGTTCGGTAAGCAAAGCGAGGAAATTTTGTCGATGCCGTATGATTGCCCGGATGGAAGCAGACACCCTGACGATCGCCGCGTTCCAGAAGCACATTTTTGATCGCTATGAAAAAGTGGATCGAGAGCGCGGCACCCCCAAAACATTTCTGTGGTTTATCGAAGAAGTGGGTGAATTGGCCACTGCGCTGAACGGCACCGACCGGGCAAATCTCGAAGAGGAATTTGCCGACATCGTTGCCTGGCTTTGCACGTTGGCGAACATCAACGATGTGGATCTCTCAGCCGCCGTGACCAAAAAATATCTCGGTGAGAATAGGCCGGAGGGTCATAAATGATGAAGGTGAACTCGCGCCCATCATGCGGCGTCTGGAGGGCGGCAGTCCCCTGCCGCCGCTGCGGCGATCGAGGACGACCGCCCTCCAAAATCCAATTTTGGAGCCGAACCTGCGTCATCCGATCCGTGTTCAACCGTGGCAAATTTCCGAATTCACATCTGCACCGTTCGCCGCATCGCGACTTCTTCCAGCAAGTCATCGATCACGCGGCAGGATTCGATGGCATCCCGCCGGGCCACGATTTCCTGTTGCTCGCCCTCGTAACCCATGGGCCGCTCGACGTACCACGAATCCAACGTTCGGCTGACGATGGATTCCACCGACCCCTCGTGCAGGCAGTTCATATGCAGCATCGGGGGGATGATTTCTGCGTACAGACCGGCATCGGGCACCACCGGCCAACAACCGGCGGACATCGCGGGGACGATCAGTTCGTCCGTGGTCGCCCCGTATCGCAAAGCCACATAAACGCCGGCTTCGCGCAGGGCGCGATACTGGCCGATCTCATCCCGTTCGTGCAGCGTGCGTCGCGGCAGGTCGGCGGGGAGGCCTTTCTCAGGGCCCACGGTGATGACGTTGAACTGTTCGCCGCGCATCTCCAGTCGGCGAAGAACGTCGACCAGTAGTTTCACATCCGCGCCGCGAAGATCCACAAATAAAGTGCGCGGATCCCGGTAAAGCATCGATCCGGTCGACGCCGCCGCGAAGATCCGACCCAAATCCACCGGGGGCGGCAACACCATGCTCTTGCTCCGCAATTCCGACACGGGATTCCTGCCCGAAATCTCGGGGATGCGGCCCACCAGCGCCTCGGTCTTTTCCAGAAAACTGTCTTGGTGATACTGCGAATTAAACCACACCTCGCTGGCGGCCATGGCGGTGTTCAGATTGACCATGTCCAGGGGTCCGGTGGAGACCTGTTCGAGGGTGGGGGTTTGGTTGTCGTGAAAGTAGACGATGGAAGGCCGCCGAGCCAACCGGGGGACGATGCGCTGAAGCTCGGTGAGGTTCAACATTTCGCTGGTGAACAACAGATCGAGATTCTCCATCTCCAATCGGCCCAGCAGCTCGGCGAACCATTTCGCCGACGCCGCCAATCGTCGTTCGACCCGCCGGGCGGGAAGTTTGAGCAATGTCCAGCGATGCCGGCTCAGGCGCATGATCGTCTGGAGCATCTGCCGGCGCATCCCACCGTAAAAGGGTTCGATGGCCAGAATGTCCAAGTGCGTCTGCATAACTTGAGATGGAGTTGTACTCGATTTCCTCCTGCTTTGTTATTCGCCGTGTCCGACTCCCTTGTTTAGATGCGGCGGGGAAGGGGAATCTTCCGTCGGTTAAAAGTTTTTCCATCAGGGTCGGGAAGTAAGCCCCAAGCCCAAGTCCATCGTGTTGCGGATTCCTTGCTCAACATCGATGCATCACGCGGATTCAACCGGGCGGCATCATTGGATTTTGTAACGGCGCGGTGGTGGGTTGTGTCGACGGCTTCACATTCCCGCCGCGCTGCATCCCGCGAATGTGTTCATCGAACACGCCCGGCCCCACCGCTCCCGGCGTCAACTGCGTTCCCTTGAGCTCATCCTGCGACATCGGTTTTAACGCTTCCGGTTGCTGGGCCACATGCGGCGTCAAGAAAATCAGCAGTTCCGTCTTTGCTTTTGTCACCTCAATCCGCTGGAACAGAGGCCCGATCAGCGGGATGTCGCCGAGGATCGGGATCTTCCGCACCGTCGAGGTTTTGCGATCTTCCATCAAGCCGCCGATGACGATCGTTTGGCCGTCCCGAATGCCCACGCGGCTCTGCGCGGATCGCTTGGCGAATACCGGCGCGCTCACCTGACCGGAGATCGGAACCGTGGTGCCGGTCAACTGAGAAATCTCCGGGGCCACGTCGAGAATCACCAGACCGTCCGTATTGATATGCGGCGTGACATTCAAAATAATGCCGATGTCCTGATACTGAATCGTGTTGATCGTCTGCCCCAGATCGGTCGTCCGCGTATCGGTGATGAACGGCACCTCCTGCCCGACGGTGATCGATGCCAATTGATTGTCGCTGGCCAGAATGTACGGCCTCGAAAGCACGTCCAATTTACCGGCGGTCGCGAGGGCGCGCAGCGTGACGTTGACGTTGCTCTCGACGAAGTTGACCACTAAACCGCCATTCACCGCGGCGGCGGCGGCAGCAGTGCCAAAATTGGAGGTGCCGCGCTCGCCTCGCCCGTTGGCGCGCTGATTCAGGATTGAAAAGTCCACGCCGAGATCCTCGGAATTGTCGTGAGTCACCTCGGCGATCAGCACTTTGATCAATACCTGCGGCACCGGGCGATCGAGTTCCTCGATCACCTGCATCACCTTGTCGCGATATTTGGCTGCGGTGGTGACGAGCAATGAATTGGTGTTCGGCTCCGCGACGATCAGCACCTGACCAGTCAATTCGGTGGCTGTCTTGGCGGTCGCGGGCGGGAGGTTGGGGATGTTTTGGTTGTTCTGCGAGGAGTAACCATTCTGATTTCCCGCCGGAGCATTGCCGTTAGAATTGATCGAGTTGTTCTGCGAAAGACCCCGACCGCCGCGCGAGCCTGCCGCCGAACCGAAGGCGGATTGTGTCGGCAATGGATTTCGGATGCCGCCATTCGACTGGTTGCGATTTGATCGCTGATTACCACCGCCGGACGAATTTCCAAACACCGCGTTCAGCACCGGCTCAATTTCGGCCGCCTGCCCGTTCTTCAGCCGATAGATGAAAATCGCGGCATCGGCGGCGGGATTGGAATCGAGCTTTTCGATGATGCCTTCGATCACCGCCATCGTCTCGGTGGGCGCGGAGATGACCAGGGTGTTGGTTCGATCATCCGCCGCCGTGGTGATTTTGATTTTGCTCGCCTGCTCGGTGACGCCCTGCACGCGGATCACGAAGGGATTGGCCGTCTGCTGGGGCGCGGATGGCTCATCGGTCTTGAAAATCGTCGACAGCAACTTGACGGTCGCGGAGGCGTCGGCATTCTTAAGCTGAATCGCCTTGATATTCGACGTCGCCGCCGGGTTGGCATCGAGCACTTTCACGATTTCCAGAATAGCCTTGAGGGCTTCGGTGGGGGCATTGATCAGAACGGAATTGGTGCGTTCATCCGCGACGGCGTTGATCTTCGGCCCCGTCTCCGCCGGAAGTTGCCGTTGCTGCTGATAGGGATTGATCGGCTTTGTGTCCTCCGGCTTAAAGAGCGACATGATCAGCTTCGCCGTCGCTGTCGAATCCGCGTTCAGAAGCGGAACGATCTTCATCTCCGAAATGCTGGTCGGATCGGAATCCAACCGCTTGAAAATATCTTCGATGCTGGCGAGAGTTTCGGTGGGGGCGGCGACGATGACGGAGTTTGTCCGCTCATCCGCCGCCGCATTCACATGAGCATTCAGGCCGGCATCGGAAGTCGGCCTGGGGGGCGCATCCGGATTTCTCGGTGCGGCGGCATCGGGCTTGAAAATCGCGGTCAGCATTTTCACCGCCGCCGTGGCATCGGCGTATTTGAGCGGGAAAATCCGGATCGCCGCCGCGCTCGCCGGGTTGGCATCCAATTCCTTCAAGGTGTCTTCCACCACCTTCAAGGTTTCGGGCGGGGCGGTGACATAGATCGTGTTGGTCCGCTCATCCGCCACCGCGTTGAGCTTCCCGTGCAGCGCCTGATCCAGCCCGGCCTTATCGGCGGCCTGCTTTGCCCCCTGAATTTTCGCGTCATCCGGCCTGAAGATGGCGGTGATCAACTTGGTGGCATTTACCGCATTCGCATTTTTCAGCGTATAGTGGCGCAGCTCGAAATTCGCGCTTTCGTGCCGATCGAGCGCGCTGATCATCTCCATGATGCGCTTGATGTTGGAAGAGGTGTCGGTGACGACGATGGCGTTGCTCGCGCCGTTCGCCGTCACATCCGCATCGGTGCCGATCATGGGGGCCAGATCGGTCTTCAGCCGCACCGCGTCAAAATTGGTGACGGGAATCACCTGCGTGATCAGTTCATCCGTCGCATCGACCAAGGCCGGGTCGGAGCCGAAATGCACGGGAATGCCCAGTTTTTTGGCCTTGTCGCGCGCGATGACTTTGACGACCCGGCCCTGCTGCAGCGCGGTGTAGCCGTTCGATTTCAGCACGGTGTTCAGCAGCATGACCGCTTCGTCGGCGGTCACGGGTTGACGGCTCACCAACGTCACCCGCCCCTCCACCGGTGTATCCTTGACGATGACAAACCCCGCCGCCTCGGACAGATAATCCAGCACGGTGTCCAACGGCACATCTTTGAAGCTGAGGCTGAGCTGCGTGGTGGGCCGTTTTGTTCCCGTCGCGGGCTGTGAAGTGGGTGAATGCAGAAGCGGCGAATCGTCCGCGCGGGCCGTTCCCATCATCGCTGCCACTGCCAATAGTGAGGCTGAAGTCAAAGACCTGAAATGCACCATGGAGGCCTACCGCGCTTTCTGGCTGGGGTCTTCGACGGCCGGTGCCGTCGCGGGTTCCACGGGCGCGGCTTCCTTTGATGCACGTCGCTTTTTCGAGATCTTACCGTCCTGCGAATCCGGATTGGCGAAACTCTCGGTGGTCGGGACAGGGACACTCGCGCGGGCGGTTCCGTCTAAGGAATAGCCGATGGAAATCGCAGTTGTTTTGCCGGGGACTTCGTAATCGACACCGCTGAAGGAAATGCGGCTCAACCTTCCGCGCGCGACCGAATCACCCTGATGCAGCTGAAGGACGCGAGTTTTTCCGGTGTTTTCTATAAACGCGACATATGTGCCTTCCTGCAACACAATGCCCCGCAGTACAAAATCCGCCTCGGCCCGGCGGGCGTCGGCCCCGGACCGATCCTTGTCCTTATCCTTCGCGACGCCCTGCCGCGAGAAGATGCTGCGGGTCAGCAACCCCTGGTACTGCGCCGGCATCGCGGCGGCGGGGATGACCCGATGCGCGCTTACGACCGTTGCCGCAGCAGGTAAAGCAGTGACCGAAATCGCGGGTTGAGAGGCGGGAACGCCTTCCGGTTTGACATCCTCCGAGTCTCGCCGCGAGCGCGCGAGAATCGTCCCGGCGACGAGAATCGCCAGACCCGCCAGCGCAATTCCCGCGCTGCGTCGACTGACAGGCTTGCTTAACTTTTGAAAACCCCAATGCAACATCAGCCTCTCGTTTCTACCGTCCGTTCCGCCGTATCTTCAGCAGTATTACTCGAACGGAAAAACGATGTTGTGCATTTTAAGCGGGCTTCACATTTTGAATCAAAAGCACCGCGTCCTGAAAATCACTGTTGGTTCCCTGCTCCATGGCGACGACATAACTGTTTGCCACGACCTGCCCCGCCGTATTCTTATAAGGATAAAAGCGAACCGCATGTTGACCGGCGTCGACCTGGTTCCATGTATTGAGCACGTCCTGGCTGAAAGTCGCGTTGTGTTTCTCGAACGGCCAGCTTCCAAACACGCCGAACGCGATACTGCCGGGATCGAACTGCGTAGCGCCCAAAGTCACCGGCAAAAGCGTCTGTGCGTTGCCCGCCGGGATCGAGAACAAACCGTGAGCTGCGGGAGTTGCGCCCGGCGTATACCAACCGAGGGTGGCGACCGGTGAAGTATCCCAGGTGAACGCCGCCAGTGCGGTGATGATGACCGGGCCCGCCCCCGCTTTTTGCAGGAGTTGCATCGGCACTTCATCGCTCGCGCCGGGGCCGTCCAGTCGATTCGTCAGCGGGTTTTGATCGCCCACGTTGACTGGGATTTGAAACGTATCGAGGATGCGTTGCAGCGACGGTTCAGACTCTCCGAATTGCCCGGAAACGCCCAGGCCGCGCAGCGGGATGACGGTGATCGGGTGGGTCGGGTCGTTGGAATTGACCTGCAGCACCGCCCCGCTCACCGCGACGCCGTAGGGCATGAATGAGACGGTGACTTTGACGGAGGCCCCGCGATTGAGCGTGACTTTGCGCGTGCGAGTGCCATTGACGATGAACTGCCCGGCGTCCGCGCCGCCCAGCGTGACGGACTTGATCGTCAACCGCCCGGAACCGGAATTTTTAAGCGTGAGTGTCTGCGTCGCCGTCTGATATCCCTGGGTCTGCTCGAACACCAGTTGATTTGCGCTCGGGGCCAACAGTGGCGAGGAAGATAAAAGCTGACGCGCTTCCAGCGGTTCGATCCAGTGTGACATCGGTTGGCTCGGTAAATGGTCGGCGACAACGTACCGATTCAGAATGACACACGCGATCCCCAAACGGCGCACAAAACGTCAACGATTTTTGGGCGGAAGCAGGGGATTGCGATTTGGCGGTCCGCCTATCTGGAATAAACGGAATAGAGGGATTTTTTCGCGTTCCGGTCGCCTCCATGCACTCATCGTTGTTCTACCCACCTCGAAAATTCGCATTGTCGCTATTAAAAACCGCCATCGGATTCCCAGGTGAAGAGCGACTTCAGCCACTTTCGGAATGGCTCAGAGGCCATTTAGAAAGATGTGTGGAACAACGAGGCGAGTACGCGCACTCTACCTGCTTCCCCACTTCTCCGCTAATCACTTCCTCACTTCCTCACGATTGCTCACCCGGCGATGGGTGAACGGATAGCTGGTCACGATGCCGACCACCAGCGTCTGCATGCGGTAGCCGTCCTTGGCGAGGGTGGCGAAGAGTTGATCAACCACTACATCATCGTAGCCTTCCAACTGACGGCAGAGCGCGTAGGCCAGTAGTTTGCCGGTCAGGTTGCGGCTGAAATCCTCGGTGCGGGCGGCGATGATTTGTTTGAGTCCCCCAGGCGTGCTGAAACGGTGCGCGCCGGGCAGTTCACCCGTGGCGTCGATCGGGCCGCCGGATTCATCATGGTCTCGCCAGCGCCCGATGGCGTCGAAATTCTCCAGGCCGAAGCCGATGGGATCGAGCACCTTATGACAGCTTGCGCAGGTCGGGTTGGATCGATGCAGCTCCGTGCGTTGGCGCAGCGTGAGGGTGGCCACCTTGTGGGGATCCTGTTTTTCCAGGCTGGGGACATTCGCGGGGGGTGGCGGGACGTGTTCGCCGAGGACTTGTTCGAGCACCCACACGCCGCGATTGACGGGGCTGGTGCGATTGGGGAAGGAGCTCATCGCCAGGATGCCGGGCATCGTCAGGATGCCGCCGCGATTGGCATCGGTCAGTTTCACCTTCCGCATCTGCGGGCCGGTGATCGTGGATTGCATCCCATAGATCGGTGCGAGCGTGCCGTTGAGGAACGTGTAGTCGCTGTTGATGAAGGTGGTCAGGCTGCGGTTGTCGCGCAGGATGCTCTCGAAGAGCAGGCGGGCCTCCTCGTACATCGACGTGCGCAGATCGGGGGTCATCTGCGGGAATTTTTCATCATCGAAGGTTTTCGCCGAGAGCTTGTCCAACCCGAGCCACTGCGCGCCGAACCCGTCGAAGAAGGCGCGGGAGCGCGGATCGGCCAGCAGGCGGCGGGCCTGCGCGGCCAGCATGGCCGGATCGCGCAGCTTCCCGGCATCGGCCAGTGCCGACAACTCCGCATCGGGCTTCGTCATCCACAACAGGTACGAAAGCCGGGAAGCCAGTTGATAATCATCGAGCGCGACAATCTCATTCGCTGCGCCCGCATCGGCGGTCTTCCGAGCGCTTCCGGGCGTGATGAAAATAAATTGCGGCGACACCAGGATCGCCTTGACCATCAGCCGCAGCGCATCCGGGTACGATTTGCCCTGGTCCGTTGCCAGCGCAAACACGCGCAGCAACACGTCGATCTCACCAGTGGAAGGTGGCCGACGATACGCGAGGCGGGCTAGCGATTGGGCGATCTTCCTCGCGGCTGCCTTTCGTTCCGTCACCACGCCGGGATCAATTCCAAATATCCTTTGCTGCAATGCTGTCGGCGGCGCTCCCGGTGGCGCGATGATCCGGTTCATCACCTCGTTGGCCACGCCAAGGTATTGCTCCATCAGCAGCGGAGAGAGTGAGTTGGTGTACCCCGCGCCGAACACTTCATCCGGCAAATCACGGGCGATCGACGGATCGACGTCAAAGAGATCGTGTAGGGTGTTGCCATATTCCACCCTGCTCAATCGGCGGATGACGAACAGGCCGGGGTCTTTAGGACTCAGTCGCTTCATCCCCGCGATCCAATCCATGATCGTCTTACGTTCCTGCTCGCTCGGCTGCTTTTCATCCTCCGGCGGCATGTCCTGCGTCTTGATCTGCCCGAGCGCCCGCTTCCACAGCGCGCGGGCCGAAGTCGTATCGGGCTTTTTGATCACGCTTTGAAACGTCACTCCGCCCTTCTGCTTGTTCCCCCCATGGCAGCGTGCGCAGTAGGTCGCCATGAACGGGGCCACCTGAACCTTATAAATCTTGGCGGCCTCGTTGCGCTCACGCGTCAAATCCGCTTCGGTACTGCCTTCGGCCCCGAACGCCATGGGGGAATACCATGCGGCACCGCAGATGAACTGCACAACCAGGCACAGGGTGAATCGGGTCATCGGCAACGGTCGGTCTCCCGGGTGATGAAAGTAAACTCAATAGCACTACGTCAGCAGCCCCAGGGTGTTTAAGAATGCCTTGCCCACATGCATTTTCACAAGTTCGTCGGCATAGTGTTGTAGAGTTCGTAGTACGCCGCGAAACGATTGATGGTGGGCACAGAATGGTCCGTGTGTTACTGCGGACTCTCCCAAACTCAGAAGGTGAGGCGGAACGTTCGAAAGACGGTTTCAGCGGGCTTGGTTCCGCCGGCTTCTTTGAATACGCCCACTTGGTAAGCACCGATGGTGACATCGATGGGCCTGCTCACGCCGGCGGGGACCTCGGAAGGAATGAACGCGCCATTCTGAATGATTCCGGGACCCTTGAGAACGAAGTATTCCACGGGCAAGCCCGCCGAACTCTTTGCCGTCAGTTCGATCCTGGCGCTGTGAGCAGAGGCATCCGCGATGGCGGCGAAATCGACTGTTTGCGCAGCGGCGGTCTTGTTGGCGTCAAACGGGGCCAGCGAGATCTGACAGGTTCTGCCGGTTGCTGCGAACTCGTCGTTGCCCTCGTGGAACACGCGAACGAACGACATATTGAATCCCGCACTCGGATCGATGCGGTGCCTGATAAGCCGGAGGGTGTGGCGCGTCTCGGTCACGCCGCGATGATCTGTGAACTGCTCGGCCTTGACCAATTGAAACGCGCCGCCGTGAGCGTGGAACTTCAAAGGGATCTGGCTGGTCGGGAGGCCGGCCTTGTCGGGAAACAGCATGTTGGCGTAGACGTGCCTGGCGTTTGGGTTCTTGAGATGATCCTTGTCTTTGATCGTGCAAATGTCCGGAGGCGCCGTGAAGTGATAGGTCGTCAGAGTCAACAACCCATCCTCATGCAACAGCAACTGCGGGTTGGGCATGGTGGCCATGGCACCGTGAGCAAGGCTAATCGGCACGCCGGTTGGATCGAGGAATGTGATCAGTTCGATCTTCTTCCGCGGCTCATCGCGCCCAAGCTCAAACAAGCCGCGGGCGAGTGGTTCATTTGGAAACCACAGAGCCTGTTTACGGCGGCCCGTGAACTGCAGATACGGGGCGGGCCGGGCATAGTCTTTGGAAAGATCGCCGATGGCGGAGATGTTCGGGTCCATCAGCCAACCATCCTTGAGCAACATATTATTTAACGGTTCGCCGGCGTTTGTCGGAAGGCGAGCGGTTGCGATGGCATCAAGCCACTCTGCCACGAATTGGTAGTTGCGCGGGAGCATGTCGAAGTGGCCGCTCATCATGTCCCAGCAGTTGCCGAAAAGCTCATTGCGCGGATGGTATGCGGTGCCTGGGTTGTCATCCTGATCGCGGCGATAGCTACCGATCCCCGATGCTTGGAGTGCATGCGGATAGGGCTTCCACTCCACCGTCTCCTGGCTGCTTGAGCCGATGAATAGCACCGGCACGTTTCGCAGGCACAGATCCGCATTCGGCGCCTCTGCTTTCCTGCCTGCGGCATAGATGGCGTAAACATCCGGTAACCCTGCCTTGACCGGAATGGCCGCCATGCACTGCTCAGGTTTCCGTACCGCTGATTCGAGGGGAAAACTACAGAACGCCGAGTGTGCCAGCGGAATGATTGGGGATGTCACGAGTTCCGCGTGGCCCGACAGGTCAGCCAATCGTTGGATGTAGCTGTCATAAACAGCGGTGCGCTTCGGATCGTTCACATCGTAGCTCAGATCCTTCAACATCACGCCGCCGATATCTTCGGCCCATGGCATCATCAGGATCTGCGCAATGCCATGCTTGCGGCAAACGCCGCGAATCTGCGGGCTCTGGAGAATGTTGATCGGCAGTCCGTTGTGAATTCCGATCATCACCGCGCGAATCTTCATTGTATGAGGCGGAATCCAGAGATATGCGCCCAAGTGGGGTCGAGATCCAGCCGCGTCGCTCGGGAGAAAATATTGGTAGATCGCATCAACATCCGGGCCGGCCGGAGGCGGCGGGTCGGCCCGGGCGGATGTCAGTCTGCCAAGGATCAGTGCCGCGATCACGATATGGCTTCTCAGGTTCAAAGTAGCTCCCGGTTCTTCAGCCGCGTGAATATACAGAAAGCCGTAGAGTCGTGCCATCGTGGATAGGGGTTGGCGGAAGGCATGTTCAGCGACTCTTTGTGGAAATGCGTCCAACTCTTCGTCGCTTTATTCCGTCTCTTCCGCCCACATCCACCGCTGCGTTCTGGACCGTCACCCGTGCCGCCGATCCGCACAATATCTCATCGAAATAGTTGCAGCCCACGCCCGTTGTATTCGAAGAAAGGGGTGTAAGGCAAAGCGGCATACGTCCCACCGCTGGCCGCGCGTTAACCGGTCCTGGTACTGATGCATTGTTCAATTTTTTCCAGAGGAAACCCATGTCCACGAATCTCTTTACCGAAGTCCTTGAATCCCGCACCCTTCTGTCCGCCAGCGCGGCCAACATCGCGCTGAATGCGACCGTTCAGGCCGATCACGTGCAGATTCGGGCGGATCTGCTGAAGTTCAAATCCGATGCCCTCAGCAACTTCAGCACGATGCTCTCCGACATCAACGCGCTCAAATCCGATCACGTCAAGAGCGCGACGACCGTGCTTCCGCTGATCGCGAAGTTCCGGGCGGATATCAAGACGATGCGATCGGAATTGAAGATCGATCGTCTGACTCAACGGCGGAATGTCCTGACGGATGAATCGGTCATCGTCGGTGACCTGAAAAAAATCGCGGTGGATCACGGCAACGCCGCCGCGCTCACCGCCGACCGCGCTCAACTGTTGACGGACCGAATCAAGTTGCAGACCGACATCGTCGCCGGATTGAACACCCGACTGACCACGCGTCAGAATGAACTGGTGACGCTCGACGTCGACCTGCAGGCGATCGTCACCGCCGCCCAAACCGACCCGAATGCCAGCCCGAAACTGATCGCGGACCTGCAGAAAGCCGTCGCCGACAAAACCAACGGCCTGAACACGTTGACTGCGGATATTCAAACGCTGATCGGAGATCGCACGAAGCTCATCGCCGACCTGATGACCATGGTGCAACCGGCGTGATTCAATTTTGAAAGTAGGCAGGTGGATTGGGCGTCCCGCCCGTGCTTTTATCGACGAAAATGCATGGGCGGGACTCCCCTGCCACCTTATTCAATGCATTCGATTTGAGATTTGAGATCAGACGCCGGCGCAAAGCGCGCCGGCGTTTTTGTCATTTTCCCGCAGGCTTTCCTCGAAAATTCTTCCGAAAATACCCACAGACTCAAACACTCCGCCGGGCTATTCTAATTTTCATGCAAAACGTCATAAACCTCCCACATCACCCAACCGATCTTTTCCATAGGGAGAATTTTTAAGTTGAAGAAATCGATTGTACTCCGTATTCTCTAACCGCATATGAACGCCAACTAAAACGCCATGTCACGAAGGAACCCAGAGTTATGCAAAAAACGCAACGCCGTCGCAAAAATAAGGGTGATTCGGGAATCGCTTTGAATTCAATCTCCACCCTGCTCTGCTTACTCGCCCCTTGTCTGGCTCGTGCGAATACCGAAGCGGATCTGAAGCTGCCCGATCTGGGGAACGTACAGTTTCATGGCATCTCCGGTCGCATGCTGCTGATGGCCGGCCTATTCATTTGTCTGGCGGGCTTGATATTCGGGCTCGTGATCTATCGCCATCTCAAGCGATTGCCCGTTCACCCATCCATGCTGGAAGTGAGTGAGTTGATTTATGAAACCTGTAAAACCTATCTGAAAACCCAGATCAAATTCATCCTGCTGCTCGAAGCATTTATCGCCGTCATCATCGTGATTTATTTCGGGTTGATCGGCGGGAAATCGACGGGTGAAGTGCTGCTCATCCTCGGCTTCAGCCTTGTCGGCATCGCCGGTTCCTGTGCCGTCGCGGCTTTCGGAATCCGAATCAACACTTTCGCCAATTCCCGCACCGCCCTGGCCTCACTGGCGGGCAAACCTTACCCCGTCTATTCAATTCCACTCAAAGCCGGCATGAGCATTGGAATGGTTCTGATCAGCGTTGAATTGTCGCTCATGCTGATGATTCTGCTGTTCGTGAAACCCGAGCTGGCCGGATCGTGCTTCATCGGTTTTGCCATCGGTGAATCGCTCGGTGCGGCGGCGTTGCGCGTGGCGGGCGGCATCTTCACCAAGATCGCCGACATCGGTGCGGACCTGATGAAGATCGTCTTCAACGTCAAGGAAGACGATGCCCGCAACCCCGGCGTGATCGCGGATTGCACAGGCGACAACGCCGGTGATTCCATCGGTCCCTCCGCCGATGGTTTTGAAACCTATGGCGTCACAGGTGTGGCTTTAATCAGCTTCATCGTGCTGGCGGTCAAAGAAGATGTGAGAGCGCAGTTCCTCGTCTGGATCTTCGCCATGCGGCTGGTGATGGTCGTCTGCAGCGCGGTCTCCTATCTCATCAACGAAACCGTTGCCAAACGGCGTTATGCCAACGTGATGGAGATGGATTTCGAGCATCCCCTGACGATGCTGGTGTGGCTCGCCTCCATGATCTCGATCGCCGCCACGTTTGTCAGCAGCTACCTGCTGATTCCAAATGTCGGCGACGGAACGATGTGGTGGAAGCTGGCCTCGATCATCAGTTGCGGCACCCTCGCGGCGGCGGTCATCCCGGAGGTGACGAAGTTTTTCACCAGCACCCATAGTCTGCATGTGAAAGACATCGTGACCGCCAGCCGCGAGGGCGGCGCATCGCTCAATATTCTCACCGGTTTGACCGCCGGGAATTTCAGCGCGTTTTGGATCGGTGGCGTGGTGATCGTCTCGCTGATGTCGATCGCCTACGCCATCAGCACGCAGGGCCTGAATCAACTGATGACCGCCGAGGCCGTCTTCGCATTCGGGCTGGTGGCGTTTGGATTTTTGGGCATGGGCCCCATCACCATCGCCGTCGATAGCTACGGCCCGGTCACCGACAACGCGCAGAGCGTTTACGAACTCAGTCTGATCGAAACAATCCCGAATATTCGGCAGGAGTTGCAGCGCGATTTCGGATTCACGCCGGATTTCGAGCGGGCAAAATTTTTACTCGAAGAAAACGATGGTGCCGGCAACACGTTCAAGGCGACGGCCAAACCCGTGCTGATCGGCACGGCCGTCGTCGGGGCGACCACCATGATTTTCTCGATCATCATGGTCCTCACCCGCGGACTGACCGATTCCACCGCCATCGCCAAACTTTCGATTCTGCACGCCCCGTTTTTTCTCGGGCTGCTCGTCGGTGGGTCGGTCATCTACTGGTTTAGCGGCGCTTCCTGCCAGGCGGTCATCACCGGGGCATATCGAGCCGTCGCGTATATCAAACGCCATATGAATCTTGACAGCCCCGAAAAGGCAAGCATCGAAGATTCCAAACGCGTCGTGGAAATCTGCACCCAATATGCGCAGTCCGGCATGTTCAACATTTTCCTGACGGTCTTCTTCGTCACCCTCGCCTGCGCGTTCGCCGAGCCGTATTTCTTTATCGGTTACCTGATCGGCCTCGCGATTTTCGGCCTGTACCAAGCCATCTTCATGGCCAACGCGGGCGGCGCGTGGGACAACGCGAAAAAAATCGTGGAAGTGGATCTCCGCGAAAAAGGCACCGCGCTTCACGAGGCCACCGTGGTCGGCGATACCGTCGGCGATCCGTTCAAAGACACTTCCTCCGTCGCCCTGAACCCGATCATCAAGTTCGCGACGCTGTTCGGATTGCTGGCGGTTCAATTGGCCGTGCAGATGAAAGAAAAAGGCCACGGCACCGCGTGCCTCATTCTCAGCATCCTGTTTTTCGCGGCCACGCTCACCTTTGTGTTCCGCTCGTTCCACAGCATGAGAATCAAAGTCGACGAGACGCCCGATGCCGAATCACCCGAACCGGCGCCGGCGCGCGAGAGGTCCATGGCGCATTGATCATTCGCCGGCACTTGCAATTCGAGGTTTGGCCTAGGCATTTTTTAGCGGCTGTGCCGAAGGCACGCGTTTTTCGACTTACGAAGCGAAAAAAAACGCGTGCCTTCGGCACAGC
>JANXVV010000012.1 GCA_025351525.1 Humisphaera sp.
TTTACGACCCCTTCATTTTCGACTCCGGCCCGAAAAGTTCCCACGCCAGTGCCGGATCATATCCCCGCTGCATGCCGATCCACACGGTCTGCGTGCCGGGCGCGCGGTCTTTGCGGCGGATGTAGCCGCCGAGCTGCGCGATCAGCGTTCCGATCGCTCGCGCGGCTCGGCGGCTACATCCGCCGCAAAGACAGCGCGCCCGGCACGCAGACCGTGTGGATCGGCATGCAGCGGGGATATGATCCGGCACTGGCGTGGGAACTTTTCGGGCCGGAGTCGAAAATGAAGGGGTCGTAAAGTTGTGTAGAACAACGAGCGGAGCACCGCGGCCTGTGGCACCCGACCTCGTCATACACGGAGCCGAAGTCCGATTTAAGACACCTGAAGTTCGAACGATTCCATCCGCTAAAGCGCACCCTGCGAATTTTCCGCTTTCCAAATTCATGGCCGCGCCAGAATCGGTCCCGCTTTCGCATCCTCCAATAATTTCCGCGCGCTTTCGTACAGCGGTTTCAGCGTCTGCTTCACATCCTTCTTCCGCTTTTCGGGATCGAGAAATGCCTCGGCGGCGAGACTTACACCGCCGTAGCAGATCGCCCCGTTGGTGTAGTTCACCAGCGTGTCCACCGACTTCGCCGCCGGCAACTTCATCACCGGCCAACCGATGGCGGCGTGGATCATCAGCGATTCCCACTTGACCTTGTCATCCAACTTCTCCAACCGAATCAGCGTGGCGACCATCGACAGATCGGCCATGTTTTGCAGGTCTGCGAACAGCGGGACCGCCGCGCACATCTTCGCCATGTTGAGATTGAACTGCCTGGCGAAAGCCACGGCCCGATGCGTCGGATCCTTGTCGTTAAACATCTCTTCACCCACCTTCACCTGCAGGCGGGCGCCCTGCAATTCATAGGCGTAGCCATCCTCGGAACTCAACACCGGTTTGTAGTCCATCTCGAACCAGACATGGCTGGCGGGGGCGCGCGTATTTTCAATCGCCGCCCCGATCCCCGGCACCGGCGCCTCTTCCACCCCGAGCGCGATGCGCTTCAACTTGCAGTCGGCGGCGGCGCAGATGAAGGCCAGCCGGGTGTCGCCGTCGGTGTTGAATACCTTCACCTTCTGCAGGCCAATCCCCTTCACTAGCGCCGCCATTTTCTCGGGTCGCGGCTTGGTCGCGTTTTCTTTCAACAGCTTGACGACGCGCTCTTCAACGCCCTTGGCCGAGTCGATGGTACAGCCGAACGCCCCACCGTTTTCACCCCCTCGCCGCATGGCGCGCGCGGTGCGCATGGCAGCGACCAGATCGTCAAACTGCATCACCGGACGCCCCGTCACCTTGCCGACCACTTGCACCGGATTGGTCGCATCCCACTCTTCGGCGGTGCCGGCGATGATCAATTCGCGATCATCCGGATACGCAAACACATATCGGATTTGCGTCATTCCCCCGAGATATTGAAATTCATCGGGAATGTCCTTGTCCTTGTCGCGCAGCGCTTTGATGGCCGTCACCAGCCGCGGCAGCGAGATGTAGCAAAGCTTTTCATCCCTGGCGATCGGCAGCGGGCCTTTCGCCTTGGCGCGGGCCACCTCGATCAATTTCGGATCCGGATCGGAAAAGTGAATCGCCCCTTTCGCATCCAGAATAATCCCGTTGACTGAGAGGCCTTCCTTCGGCACATCAAGCGGTTGCGCGGAAGTGGACATGGAACGGGTGCCTGCGAGGCATAAGCCGCACGTCAAAAAAACACGCAACGAGATGGCGGTAAGGGACATCGGAAATTCTCCAAGCGGGTCGCGGCGCGTGAAACAACTTTTTAAGATACTCCGCAAGATCGATGTCGTTCGTTCCGCATGTCAGGCACGCCGCAATACCGTTCGATGAAGAATGAAGAAAGCCTTTTGGAAAGCCGGCGTATCCGGCCGCGGCTCTCGATCGCGCGGCTTCTTTTTCGGAAAGTCGAACGTGGTGCGTGGACTTCATGCCGCGCAGGGCCATGCACGGCGTGTTTCGCGCGGGAGTCGCCTGCCCATGCCACGGTAAAGCCGCCGAACATGCTTTTCTCACTCATTGAGATCGGTTATTTTCTGGAGACGACCAATCCCATTTTTCGGGCGAGACCGGCCATCACTTTGCGGTCGACTTTGACGCGGTTGGAGCGCATCGCCGCAGTTAGAGCCGAAGGACACAGAAGGAATACGAGCGGGCTTTCGACGGGCACCCCGGCATTTCGCTCCGCCTCGGCCAAGAGTTTCAACTGCTTCACTTCCAGTGGCCGCAGTGCGATATTTTTGGAAATTTCCTTGAGAAGTTTACCCGGATGATTGAGCGCCTTAGGCACGGCTTTTCGCGTGCTGCGCGCGCTGAACAGGGCCATCAACATCAGTACCGCCGCCCCGGTGACGATGAACGCCAGCAGCATCCGGCCGCTGCCATCGCTCTGGGAGACATTGTCCGAAATGCTCTTGAAGACTTCTTCCTGGGTGGGTGTGGCGAGTGAAATGGCGGTGAAGAGCAGATGGAAAGTGCAGGTGGCCGCGAGCACGTGGCATGGGCGTCCCGCACGCGCGTTTCGGAAAGCAGATGCACGGGCGGGAAGCCCATGCCACCTTTTATTTGCAGTGCTCATCTCGATTACCCTGCCTTCGCCAGTGCCGTTTTTTTTGCCGCCAAATCCTCGGAGATGCCCTTGAGCACGCCGAGCGCGTAGCGCCGGACGCGCAGATTCGTATCCTGCCGGGCCAGTCGACCGACCTCCGAAAGCAGCCGCCACCAGCCGATTTGTTTGAGGGTCCACATCGCGGAGATGCGGTGCTCGGGGCGATCATCGCGCAGCATCAAATCGAGCGAGGCCGTGGCACTTTTGACTTTCATCCGGTGCATCGCCTTGATCGCATTGGCCCGTTCCCGCGAGTTGCTGGCCCGCGCCCGCTGGGCCAGCATCGGCAGATACTCGACCCGCTGCTTTTGCTCCAGCACTTCAATCGCATTGGCCCGCACGCGCGGGTCGGTGTCCTGCAGCACGCGGTCGAGGATCAGATCGGAACTGGCGGGATCTTCGCCGAGGACGCTCACCGCTTTGCTGCGGAGCTTGGGGTTCGGGTCGTTGCAAAGTTGCGTGAGGACGGGTCGAAGCATTTCGCTCAGTTCAAGTTCCTGGGCAATCTGGATCGCCTTCAGCCGATCGACCAGCGGGCCGGTGAGCAGTTTGCGACCCAGCCGGGCGGCGGCATCAGGCAGCACTTTCAGCATCGCTTTCCCCGCCTGTTTTCTCGTGGAACGGGGCAGCAGATCGAACTTCAACCAGAACTGCTCGAACCCGCTTTGCCCGATCGATCTCGCCACCACCCGGCGAACGGATTCGGGTGCGTTCATCATCAACTGCAACAGCATGTTCTCAAAATCCTGCGGTTTGCGGCGGACGATATCTCGGGCCGCCATCCTCACGATTCGCTCATCGGTGTCGCTCAACAATGATTTCAACAGATGAACGCTCGACCCCTTTCGCGGGCGGCGGAGCGCGATGCGCAGCAGTCGCAGTTTGGCTTCAAAGTTGTCGCCGACATAAATTCGGATGCGATCCAACCGCTCATCCTGCATCACATCGTGGATGCCGGAGACGGCGATCCACTCGCCCACTTTCGCGGCATCCACCGGGTCGCGACGGCTGATATCGTGCAGCAGTTCCGTCTCGCCCCACCACTTGCCGCGCGACACCTGATGAACGCACAACTGCAACTGCTGATCCTTGACCCAGTGCGTTTTTCGCAACAGCGCATCCAGCACCGGCGCTTCCTCGATGTGCGAGAACACCACGCCGAAATGCGAGCGAAGTTGGCCATGGGAAGCGCCGAGCAGAAAGGCCTCGACATGCTCGCTGGCCGGCGGCTGTTGCAGTCGGCGGACCATCGGGCTCTGGCCCCCGTGCTTGGCGGTGTGCAGAATCGCCAGCGTTTTGCTGCCGGGCCAGTCGCTCAACAGCAGCGCTGCGCGCAAAAGATCCTGGCCGTGCTTGCCGCGATGAACATCCATGGCCCGCGCGATGGCCTGCTCGATCTCCGACCGCTGCTCGATCAAATCGCGGTAGCTGTTGGCCAGTGGATCGAGGGTGCGGGGTTCAAGGTTCGGTGCGGAAGATGCGATCGCCGCCGCATTTCCCGCGTCCTGAACCTTGAACGCCGTGCCCTGTTGTAGCCGCTTGGTTTCAGTCGACACCCACCGCGCCAGCCCCACCATCGCCTCGACCGCCGCCTTGGAAAACTCCTCGTTCGGATCGTGAAGATTCTCGGAAAGGATGTACGCCAACTTCCCCTGACGGCCCAGCGCAATGAGCTTCAATGCAGCCTTGCGGCGATCCGAATCCTCGCTTCGTCCGCACTCTCGAATCGCATGGTGCAGCAGTTTGACGTTGCCGAGCACATTCAGTTTGAGGGGATCCGGCAGAGACTCGTACTGCCCGATGACGCCGCTCAACCCGTGAACCGTCTGCCGTTTGAAAAGGGATTCCAACACCGCTGACTGCTCAGCCTCCGAGCCCAACTCCAACGCTTGAAGCAGCAGGTCGTCGGCGGCCTCATTTTTGGAGGCGATCAGAATTTGGAGGAGGGATTCGATCATCTCTTAAAAGATTATCGGACGCTGGGGAAGGAGGACTTGAACGAATCGCGAATACGGTAGTCGCGTGACGACATTAGACTTTAGCCCGATTGCTCCATACCCGAATGCATTCGCCATCGATTGAGTGCTGTCCACATCGCATTCACACGATTACAATGAGACCTATGAGCGAGCATTGGCACGATCGGATTGAGAGCGATCCTCTGATTCTGCGCGGCAAGCCCTGTTTCCACGGCACACGGATTCCCGTGGGGTTAATTCTCGGCTATATGGCGTGCGGAAAAACAAGCGAGCAGATAATCGACCAATTCCCAGACCTGAATTCCAGCCATCTGACGGCGGCACTGGAATACGCGCGAGATCTGGCGGACTTTGAAGCGGCGGCGTTGTAATGAGCCTTCGTTTTTTCTTGGACCACTGCGTCCCAATGGAGGTCGCGAGGCGGCTACAAACGGCGGGGCATGAAGTCAACGTCCTGCGCAACGTGCTTCCCATGCGGTCGCCTGACTCCGTGGTACTGGCAAAGGCGCGGGAACTCAAATCAGTGCTGGTTTCGATCAACGGCGACTTCTCAGACATTGTCACCTATCAACCTGCACGATATGGCGGCATCATAGCACTGCAACTACACAATCACCCGGAAATCCTCCCGAAGCTTCTCGACCGGCTCATGGATTTTATAGAATCGCACCCCGACCCTTCGGAATATGACGGCAAATTATTTCTTGTGGAAGTTCACCGAATTCGGATTCGATCTTAGACAACCCTTAATTCTTTACGACGACAATCTGTGGCTGCCACCTTCAGGAAGCGCGACGCAACCATGCCCTTGAAGATGGTATAGAAACGCGGTTCGTTTCATACAAAGACCAGTTCCTCCGTTTCCGCATGTGGATCGAGACGGAAAATTTCCTCGCGTTCGGTGTCCAGCAAGAGTTGAATGGCCGCCATGAGATCGCCCAGACATTTTTTACGGGTCTGGCCTTGACCCTTCGCGCCCGGAACCTCTAGTGCTTAGTCCACGCTAAAAATTCGGGTTGTCCGGGCAGCGAATTTTGGGGAAGCTTCCGGTCAACAAGGATGTTGCGATGTACAAGAAGTATTTGGTGCGGCTCACGGACGACGAACGCGCGATTTGCCAGGCGACC
>JANXVV010000023.1 GCA_025351525.1 Humisphaera sp.
GAGAATGCGACGTTGATTTTCAGACAGAATCAATTGACGTGTGTCGAGGTCATCCGTGACCATCTTTGTCTCCTTGGTATTAGTGACAAAGAAGACATCGGCACAATCCGCCACGCCACTTCAGCCGCGATGATCTAGTGCCATTGGCGGGGGCAATCAGCGGTCGAGGACAAACGCCCCCCAAGATGTCGCTTCTCACTTCTCCACCGGGATGACATCCAAAATCAATGCCGCCATCTCATTGGTCGTCTGCTCACCGAACGTTACCCGCCTGGGCGGTTGGCTGGGGTTGGCGGGGTTTGAGGCGGAATTGTCGAAAGACCAGTGGGCCTCCAAACGCGTACCCGCAGGCAGCCGAAACGGCATGGCGTACTGATAATAATTCTGCCAGTTGAAATCCCAATCGCCGATCGCAATCATTGGGCGACTCGAGCCATCGGGCAGGGTTGCCGTCACCTTCACGGTATGGCCGAGCAGGTGCATGTGGGGAAAGATGCCGTACACATCGACGGGTGCTTTCAAAGTCATGGATTTGTCGACTTCGTAATTCCCGTCCCCCGCTTTGATGTCGACATTTTTGTCGAGCATCACCATCGACTTCAGCTTGCCATGTGGCTTCTCACTCGTCAGATGCAGCCCCACCGATGACTGCTCGAATTCCGGCTTGCCGCTCGGATGCAGATGCAGCTGAAGCACCAGGTCGCTCTCGGTCGGCCATTCCATCGCATAGCCCGGCGGCAGCGGACGAGGTTCATAGCCGGGGGTCCAAAGCCCAAGCGACCCCGGCAAGCGATCTCCCGGCGCGACCAGACCGCTGGAAAAACTTTTACCGCCGCCGGCCGTGAGCATCCAGTTGGCCATGCCGTGTTTGAGGGTGGTCAGGACGGCATGATGCACGATTCGCCGATTGCCCGGCCGGAACTCGACGGATTCCAGATACTTCCCCGCCGGAATTTTCACGGGAATCACAAAGCACTGATACATATCCCGCCCCTCGGAAATCAGTTCATAGGCCTCCGGCATCTTCACAATCAAATCCGGTTCCCCCAACTGCCAACCCGAAGCAAATTTCGGCAGCGCGGGCGTGACGGCGGCATCGCCTTCCGGGCAACCCGCTTTCACCCATTGCTGCAACTGATCGATCTGCGTCTCATCCAACCGCCGTTCGCCGAGAAAATCCCCGTGTCCCTTCTCCGCCCGCCAGGGAGGCATGACATGACGGGTCGTCACGTCCGCGATATGGCGGGCGTGCTTTTTGACCTCGGCGTAAGTGGTCAGGGAGAACGGCGCGGTCTCTCCTTCGCGATGACAGGCCGTGCAGTTGGCATAGATAATCGGGGCGATCTGCCGGGCAAACGTGACCGGCGACGGCGCGGGCAAGGCCGCCGCGACGATGCCCCATGCCGCGGCGCAGAGGGCTGCGAAGGAAGTGCATACCATCCATTGCTTGTTCATGGCTTGCTCCGGGTTTTTGGATGTTTGAAACGTTGCGAAGGTTTTTATGTGATTCAACATCGGGATATCGAGTTACAATTCAGCGTCACATCATAGTCTGAGGCGTTCGCATGTCGATTGTTATGCTATCGCGGAAGAATCCGGGGTTGCGCAGTTCGCTGGCGCTCACCGCTCCGCCCCGGCTTGGAGAGGTTTGAAACGTAATGCGCGCGGATTCTTTGGAAACTTGGAGGCGTTCGGGGTTTGTTGTAGAGTCGGTCCGTCTATGCCTGAACATGTGACGATTCTCGGCGATGGGGCCATGGCGACGGTCTGCTCGATCCTGCTCATTCAGGGCGGGCATGCGGTCACGATGTGGGGGGCGTTTGAGGAATCGATCGAGCGGTTGCAGCAAAATCGCGAGCAGGCCAGGCTGCTGCCCGGGGCGCGCATCCCGCCGAATGTTCACTTAACCGCGAATGACGCCGAATGCTTTCGCGGTTCGACGATGATTCTGTCGGCCATCCCCACCCAGTTCATGCGCAGTGTCTGGAAGAGGCTGAAACCGTTCGTGCCGGCGGGTGTGGCGATCGTCTCCGTCGCCAAAGGCATCGAGAACGAATCGCTCCTGCGGCCAACCCAGGTGATTGCCGATGTACTCGGGGGAATTCAGATGGCGGACGCCACGAAAGGCCCGGTATGTGCTTGGCCGTTGGTGGCCTTGTCCGGCCCGAACATCGCCGCCGAGCTGGCCCGGTATCTTCCGGCATCGGCGGTGGCGGCTTCAAGCGATCAAGTCAGCGCGCGTAAGGTGCAGGAAGCATTCACCACCCAGTGGTTTCGCGTCTACACCAACCCGGATGCGATCGGGGTGGAATTGGCGGGTGCGACCAAGAATGTGATCGCCATCGCCGCCGGGATGCTGGATGGTCTGTCGGCAGGGAACAATGTCAAAGCCGCCCTCGTCACCCGCGGTTTGGTGGAGATCACCCGATTGGGCATGGCGATGGGAGCGCTCGAATCCACCTTTACCGGCCTGGCGGGGCTGGGCGATTTGATGACCACCTGCGTCAGCCCCGAAGGCCGCAATCGCACGGTGGGGGAGCAGATTGGCAAGGGGAAAAAACTCGCCGATGTGCTGGCGAAGATGGATAATGTCGCGGAAGGCGTGCCGACTACGAAAGCCGTCGTTGAACTTGCCCGACGCTACAACGTAGAAATGCCCATCACCCAGGCGGTGTATGAGATCCTCTTTGACGGAAAAGACTGCATACATGCGCTAACCGATTTAATGACCCGCGACCCTAAGCCGGAGTCATCCTGGGGATAAGTTTTTATTTTTCAATGGCTTATGATTGGTTTGGTATGGAAATAAATCGGCGGTACGCTGCGCGCCGGAAGATGAGTCGGCTAATCTTTTCACCAAAGCCGGTCGATGTTGATTGCAGCGTCTTGTGAACGCGAGAAATAAAAGGTGGCATGGGGCGTCTCGCCCGTGCTTTGCATAGCCTGGAAATGCACGGGCGAGACGCCCATGCCACCTGTTTCACCGAAAGTCGGAGTGAAAGACCTATGATGGGCATCAAGACCAAGTGCGTCAGTTTTGCGTTGTCGGGTTCGCTGTTGCTCGGCGCATCGACCGGCTGCGAAACCAAAGCTGGCACCGGAGCCCTGGTGGGTGGGGCGGCGGGTGCGGGAATCGGCGCGATCATCGGCCATAATTCCCATGGCCGCACCGGCAGCGGTGCGTTGATCGGCGGGGCGGTCGGAGCGATTGGTGGCGCGCTGATCGGCAATGAGATGGACAAATCCGACCGTCGTAAAGAAGACGATGACCGCTATCGCGACCGGGATCGCGGCTACACCTATGCCGCACCCCAAAGCTATGCCTCCAGCAACCGCGTGACCCAAGGCGACGTCATCGCCTGGTCCAATCGCGGCATGCGAGACAGCGAAATCATCGACCGCATCGACCGCAGCGGAAGCGTCTATCACCTAAGTGCGGCAGATCAGAATGATTTACGCGATGCGCGAGTCAGTGAAGATGTTATCCGTGAAATGAGAGAGACGGCGCGGCATTGAAGCCTCTTAAATCCTAGAGGTTTTCGCCCGCCGCGAATCACGAATGACCAAATTCGAATTCACGAATGGCAGAAAATACAAAACGCGATCTTCGTTTCGTCATTTCCTCATTCGTACTTCGTCATTGATTCGTGAATTCGAATTTCATCATTCGTAATTTTCCTGCCGTCATTTTGCAGCAACATATTCAATCTCCCCCACCTCCGGCACCAACCCCGCCTTCGCCCCTTCCGTTAACAACCGATCGATCGCCGTTTTCCCCCGATCGCCGTAGTCGATCGTCCAGTGATTGACGTACATGCCCACAAACCGGTCCGCCAGCTCCCGATCCAGATCACGGCCATATTGCAACGCGTATTCCACCGCCTCAGCCCGATGATCGAGGCTGTACTGGATCGACTGCTTCAAAATATCCGTCACCTCCTGCATCGTCTCACGGCCCAGATCCTTGCGAATGCAGTTGCCGCCCAAGGGAAGGGGCAGGCCGGTTTTCTCGTGCCACCACATTCCCAGATCGATCAGCAGATGCAGCCCCATTGTCTGAAATGTCAATTGTCCTTCGTGAATCAATAAACCCGCATCGGCCTTCCCGTCACGAACGTACGCCGGGATTTGATCGAAGTGAACGACGACGGCTTTGAACGCCTCACCCGCTTTGCCGAGGCAAAGTTGCAGGGTGAGGAAAGCAGTGGTGAGTTCACCCGGGATGGCGATGGTTTTACCGCGCAGGTCGGCCAGGGTCATCGGCTCGCGGGCGACGATCATCGGGCCGTACCCGTCGCCCATGCTCGAGCCGCAACTCGTCAACGCATATTTGTCGGCGACATACGGATAGGCATGGATCGAAATCGCGGTGATTTCCAGATCGCCTTTCATGGCCCGCTGGTTGAGCGTTTGAATGTCCTGTAAGACGTGTTGAAAGCGATAGCGGCCAGTCGCGAGTTTGTTTTTAGCCAAGCCATAGAACATGAAGGCATCGTCCGGGTCCGGGGAATGGCCGAGTTGGAGCAGCAGTTCTTGCATGTGAAGCAGTATAGGAAAATGTGGTGATGGCCGGTAGCGGTTTCAGCGAAATTGAAATGACAATGCTATGGGGAGTGCGGATTAGAGTTACAAGCCGAGGCCGGAAGTCGTAGGCGACGGCCCGGGTGCTTCTGCGGCCCACTCGCGTAAGAGTCCGTATTTTTCAGCGGCTGTGCCGAAGGCACGCATTTTTCGGATTAAAAAAAACGCGTGCCTTCGGC
>JANXVV010000025.1 GCA_025351525.1 Humisphaera sp.
GCCGAAGGCACGCGTTTTTTGGGCGAAAAAAAACGCGTGCCTTCGGCACAGCCGCTAAAAAATTCACAGAAATGCGTTGTACTACAATCGACCGAAATCTTCGCGCCGAGAGAAGATAGCAACCGCGACTTCGCGGTTCCCCCCTGTTTTGGTTGCGGCGCAGTTGCGATGGGATGCTGCGGTAATCTTTCAATCGAACCGCCGTTTTTGCACACCTTGACAATCGGGTTGAAACCCCCACAATGCGCCGCTCTTTTGCACGAAGTGTTTCATACGGCAGAGTATCGGAGACTGTAGATGTACGCGATTATTGATGACAGCGGCACGCAATTCAAAGTCACCAGCGGCGATCGGATCAAGATCGACCGCAAGGTGGAAGAAGGCACGAAGACCGTCACGTTCGACAAGATACTGATGGTCGGTGGTGACGGTGCCGCGAAAATCGGCCAGCCGATGCTCGTCGGCGCGACGGTCGTGGCGGATGTGATTGGTGCGGTGAAGGGGCCGAAGGTCGTTTCGGTCAAGTATCGCCGTCGTAAAGGCTTTCATAAGAAGATCGGGCATCGCCAGAAATACACCGAAGTGAAGATCACCGCGATCAACGCCTGAGCAGGCGGAATCGCCGATTAGAAATGACGCAAGCCCGGCGAGGATTCTCGCCGGGCTTTTTTTGCGAATTTTTTAGCGGCTGTGCCGAAGGCACGCGTGTTTGGGTTGTAAGACGCTCGGGGTGCCACAGGTCGCGGTACCCCGAGACCCGTGTCTTTCGGCCAGGCCGGCACAGGTCTCGGAGTACCGCGACCTGTTTCACCCAATTCATACCCGCAAGCTGTTAAAGGCCCGTTCCTCAACTGTGATGTATTCTCGAATGTCCCGCCCCTTATCCAAATCATCCTCGTCAAACCTGCTGGTGATTGCGGGGCCCACCGCCTCGGGAAAGTCGGACCTGGCTTTTCAAATCGCCCGGCAAATCGGGGCGGAAATTCTGAGCGTCGATTCGATGCAGGTCTATCGGGGAATGGACATCGGCACCGCGAAAGCCAGTGCGGCCGAGCGGGCGGAGGTGCCGCACCATGCGATCGATCTGGTCCATCCCAACGAGCTTTTCACGGTGGCCCGTTTTGTGGAATTGGCGGATGAGGTGATCCGCGACGCGACGGCCCGATCAGTGCCGTTGATCGCGACGGGCGGCACACCCCTCTATTACAAAGCGCTGTTTGACGGACTCTTTGAAGGACCGAGCGCGGACGAATCGATTCGAGAACGGTTGAAGGCTTTGACGAATGACGAGTTGCATCGCCGATTGATCGAGGTCGATCCGGCGGCGGGGGCGCGGATTCACTTGCAGGACAGCCGACGACTGATCCGCGCGCTGGAGGTGTTTGAATTGACCGGCCAACCGATCACTTCTTTCCAGACCGATTGGGCCTCGCAGCAGCCGCGCCATTCTGCGACGTGGGTCGGTCTGAACTGGGATCGCGAGGTGTTGAATCGTCGAATCAATGCGCGGGTGAAGGGGATGATGACCGCCGGTTGGCTCGATGAAACCCGGGGGCTGTTGGCGAAGTACGGCACCTTTTCCGCGACCGCCGGGGAAGCCACCGGATATTACGAATTAAGCGAGCATCTGAAGGGAAAAATAAGCGTTGACGATGCGGTCGAGCAGATCAAAATCGCGACGCGGCAGTTGGCAAGAAGGCAGATGAAATGGTTCCGGCGGTTTCCGAACGTGAATTGGATGGCGGGGGATCGGCCGGTTGAAGAAAATGCCAAAGAGGTTCGGCACCTTTTGAGCACGAAATAACGCGCCGGATTCTTCGCAGGCAGCCACGAGCATCAGGCGATCTGGTTAATTCCGGAGCGACGGCGTTAGAATGATTTCGCGGACGGATGTGACCATCGAAGTGCCATCGAGGAATCAGCATGACTTTACAGGTTCGTCTCATCCATTCCCTGGGCGACCGGTTGATCGACTTGCCGGAGCGGTCGTTTGAATCGCCGCTGGTGGTCGGGCGGCTACCGACAGCGGATGTGCAGGTGCCCGATGCACTCATCTCCCGCCGCCATTGCGTGCTCTATTTGCATGAAGGGCAATGGTATATCCAGGATGGCAAAGGCGCGGCTCGCACGTTCGTGAATGGGCGACCGGCCCTCGAACCGACGCCGATTCAGACGGGTGACGTGGTGACGCTCGGCACGGACCCCACGCCGCCCACCCTGGAGATTGACCCGTTCAGAATCCGGCAAACGGCTTCTCCCCACGCGATGGATCAACCACCGCAGATCGCGGCCGAATATGGCGACGCGACGGAGGCATTGAAGAATCCTCCCGCCGAATCCGGCGACGATTGGCTCTCCGCCGGCGCTGCCCAAACCGGTTCGCAGCGCTACTATGTTCCCAAACAAAACACCTGGTCGACCGGGATGATCTCCGGGACGATTTTCACCTCGATCGCCCTGATCGCCGGGGCGGCTTACTGGTATCACGTTCGACAGAAAGCGGAGAACGACCGTTACAATGCCGAGCTCTCGAAAGTCGTCGAGCAAAAAGTGGAGGTGACGAAGAGCAAAAACGTTTTTGAGCAGGTCGAGAACGAGCGAAAGCAAAAGGCGCTGGCGGCCTTGGCGGCGGAGGCGAGCAAGCCAAAGGTCGGCAGTGTGGACATGACCGCCGCCCAGGATCCCGGCCGTCAGACCGAGGAATGGCGTCGGATTGAGGAGGCGCACAGCAGCTACAAACCCGCCGATGCGATTGTGATTTTCAACGATTATTTAAAGCAGAATCCCACGACTCCCTATGCGGGCGATCTGCGGAGATTCACCGAGGATGCGCTCGATCAAATCTGGTGGGA
>JANXVV010000027.1 GCA_025351525.1 Humisphaera sp.
CGATCCAGAACTAAGAAGAACGAATGAAATCAGAGTTTTTTCTCGTTTATAATCTCTAACACGGGCTGGAAGCCCGTGCCACGTTCGGGCTTAAGCGTTTGCTCTTTGAACGGGAAGGTATTTTTGTGACCGTATGAATGATCCCGCAGGCCAAATTACCCTGGACGTGACCTCCGATGTGACGGGGATCATGGATCCGCAGCCCGTTGTGGAATCGCCCGTCGATCCGCCGGTGCTGGATGATGCGCCTCCTGCCCAGCCGAGCCTCAAAGCCCGCACCGTCCGCAGCTCTATTTGGACTCTCGCCGGGTTTGGTTCCAGTCAGATGATTCGTTTCGGCAGCAACCTGCTTCTGACCCGGCTGCTGGTGCCGCACGATTTCGGGCTGGCCGCCCTGGTCGGCATGTTTGTGAACATGTTCCAGCAGTTCTCGGACATCGGGCTCGGACCGGCCATCATTCAAAATTCGCGCGGGGACGATGATCGTTTTCTCAACACCGCCTGGACGCTCAGCGTCATTCGCGGCGTGATTCTCTGGCTGGCCGCCTGCGCCATCGCATGGCCGGTGTCACGCATCTACAACGAACCCCTTCTGTTGCCGCTCATCATCGTGACGGGCCTCAACGGCGTGATCAACGGGTGCTATTCCACCACGCTTTTTCAGCTCAACCGACATATGAAAGTCGGGAAGATGACGATCCTCAACACCACGTCGCAACTGATCACCGCCGTCGTGATGATCTCGATCGCGTACACCCACAAAAGCGTCTGGGCGATCATCATCGGCGGGATGGTGGCGAATATTTTCACGCTCGCCGTCAGTCATTTTCTGATTCCCGGTTTCCGCAACCGGTTCGACTGGGACCGCAGCGCGGTGACGGAGTTATTCCGTTTCGGCGGGTGGATTTTCGTCAGCACCGCCGTCACGTTTTTTGCGAATGAAGTGGATCGGTTGATCTTCGGTTACATCGCCAGCGTGGCGTTGCTGGGGCTGTATCAACAGGCGACCACGCTGGTGCGCATGCCGGTGGAATTGATCTCGCGATTGTCGCAAGTGAGCCTGTTCCCGGCGCTGGCCCGCAGCGCGGAACTGGGCCGTGAAGAACTTTCCCGCAAGCTGCTTCGGGCGCGGGGGGTGATTTTACCGCTGGGCATCGCCGCCGTGATCGGGCTGGCGTTCGGCGCGCCGCTTTTCGTCGCGGTGCTGTACCCGCTGAAATTTCAAGAGACGGGTTGGATGGCTCAGTTCATGGCGGTCGGGCTGTGGATCACGATTCTTCAATCCTCCGCCGACCGCGCGTTATTGGCCCTGGCCCATGCCCGGCCACTGGCGTTGACGAATTTCGTGAACATGGTTGCGACGATCCTCTTCGCGTTTCTCGGGCATCGCATCGGCTTGAATTTCGGTCCGAAGGGTCCGATCGAGGGATTCATCCTGGGTGTCGCGGTGGGGAATCTCGGCGGGCACCTGGTCGTGCAGGCGGCGCTGGCCGCCCGGGGAATTTCGATTCGGGCGCAGGATCTGACGTATACGCTGCTGTTGCTGGGAATCGGCGCGGTTGGGTTGGCCCTTCCCCGACTGTTGATCCCCGCGTTTCACGTACAACGCGCCGCGCCGGTGGCGCTGGCGTGCGGGTTGACGGTCACCGCCGCCACCTGCCTGTGGGCCGGGCTGCGAGCGCTCAAGTGGATGCGATGATTTCTAAAGTAGCATGGGCATCCTGCCCATGGCTGCGGTACTCCGCGGCGTTGACTGGTACTCCAGTCAATCAAGCACGAGCGCAGCGATCTTCGTCCTGATTCGCAAGAGAACGCTTCGCTTTTGCCGATTCGATCCGAGTACGGATCGACATCACGGGGTACCGTGAACATGGGCAGGATGCCCATGCTACGAAATTCAGATGGCGAAATAGTCTCCTGACGGAACTCACGACCCTATGCTGGCCCCGATTGCACAAGCTCTGCTCTTAGTCTGGTTTGTCGTGGCGATCTTCTTGTTCAGCAAGATGACCTCACCGCGTGCGCTGGTCTTCGGCATCGTGGCCGCGTTCCTGTTTTTGCCGATGGCTGAAGTCCCCATTCCGCTGATCCCCGGTCGCAAAGATGTCTACATCAACCTCGGTTTGCTGGTCGCCGCCCTGCTGCTCGATCCCATGCCGCTGAAGCAGTTTCGCCCCCGGTTGGTCGATCTGCCCATGATCCTCCTCTGCATCACGCCGTTCATCGCCGCGACGGCCAACGGCCAGGATCCCTATAACGCCTTTGCCTCCAGCATGTCCGCGTTCGTCACCTGGGGCCTGCCCTATCTGCTCGGTCGCTGTTATCTGACGGATGTCAAAGCACTCTGGCAGATGGCGCACGGCATTTTCATCGCCGGGATCATTTACGCGCCCGGTTGCATCTTCGAGATGTTCATGGGACCGACGTTGCATCTGCATGTCTATGGTGCATTGGCCTTCCCCGATTACTTGCAGTCCATGCGATGGGGTGGTTATCGGCCCAACATGTTCATGCAGCACGGCCTGATGCTCAGCACTTTCATGTGCACCGCCGCCCTGATGGGCATCTGGCTCTGGTCCAATAAAGCCTACAAAAAATTCTATGGCCTGCCCCCCGGCCCCACCGTCGCGTTTCTGGTGATGGTCGCCATCTGGTGTAAATCGACGGGCGCGATCATTCTCATGCTGACCGCGCTGGGAGTTTTATTTCTCACCCGCTTCCTGAAAAATGGCGTGCTGGTCTATGTTCTGGCCGCCGCCCCGATGATGTATGTTCTTGCCCGAACAGTCGGCGGGTGGACGGGCGACAACGCCGTGCAGATGGCCAATGAATACCTGAGCGTCGACAGCGGTGGATCGTTGCAGGTCCGTTTCGGAAACGAGAATGTGCTGGTGGAACGAGCGATGATGAAACCCGTGTTCGGCTTCGGAACGGATGGCGAATTCCTCATCAAAGACTATAACAGACGCATCGTCAGCATCCCCGATGGGCTGTGGGTCATCGCCCTGGGCAGCGGTGGACTGGTCGGTTTGACGGCGTTGTTTGGATGCATGATTTTTCCGACGATCGCCTTTATCCGCCGATTCCCCGCGAAAACCTGGGGCAATCCGGCCATGGCGGCACCGGCGGCGATCGGGGTCTTCCTCATCACCTACGCCATCGACTGCCTGATGAATGCGATGGTCAATCCGATTTACCTGGTGGCGTTGGGTGGCTTGGCGGCATTGTCCGTCTCACGCCATCCGATGCCGCGATCTCCGGGTCAGGCGCGCCAAAACGGAAGAAGTCAGAAGCCCGCGCCACGGCGTCAGCAGGTGACCGTTTCGTCGCCGACGCCTACGTTGCCGGCGGTTCCGAACCGATAGTAATTGTGTAGCATGGGCAACCTGCCCATGGCTGTGGTACTCCACGGCATTGGCCGGTACTCCAGCCAACGAAGCAAGAGCGCAGCGATCTTTCTTCATCATCCGTCAGAAGAACGCTGCGCTCTTGCTGATTTGAACGGGGTACCGATCGAAATCGCGGAGTACCGCAAACATGGGCAGGATGCCCATGCTACTTGAAGGCAGCCTCTACCATTTAGAATAAAGAACACCCGTATGCCGTTTCAAATGGTCCTTACCGCCAGCGTCAACCCCAAGGGGATGTACGTCAAAGTCGCCGACAGCCAGACCCGGTTGCAGCAGTATCTGCGCGCCGTCGCGGCTCTGCTCGACACCCCGAGCCCGATCGTCGATGGGATCACCCTGATCGAAAACACCGGCGCGGATTTGACACCCTTCCACGAATTGGCCGCCAAAAATAATCGGTATGGGAAGAAGGTCGAGTTCCTCGGTTTGAATCTGAACGATTATCCGTTGGAATATGGCATCGGTTACGGCGAATTCCGCCTGCTGGATGCGGGGATTCAGCAGTCGACATTCATCGGTCCGGAGACGTATCTGGTAAAGCTTACGGGGAGGTTGATCGTTCGCAATCTGGTGTCGATCCTCAGCCGCATTCCCACCGGGATGGACATGGTGGCGGATATGCAGGCGTACAAAGATCCGTCCAACGGCTGGGTTGAATCGCGATTGATGGTCATCGCCCAACCCTTTTACATGGGCAAGATCGTCGGCATGTATCACCTGGTGAACGGCACCAAAGGCGTTGCCGCCGAGCACTGTTTGTATCAGGTGGTGCGTAATAGTCCGGGGGCGAAGATCATCCCGCGGTTGCCGCGCGAACCGCAATGGGTCGGTTATTCCGGGTCGACGGGGATGCGCTACGACAGCCTTTCGATGCGGTTGCGGCATCCGCCCCGCGTGCTGCGGCGTGTCTTACGGCACTGGATGAACGCCCCGGATCTTCAAGAGGTTTGGAAAACGAATTTGGCATCGAACCCCGTTTGAATCACGAGGTGGCATGAGCGTCTCGCCTGTGCGTTTTCAAATGCAAGAACATGGGCGAGACGCCCATGCCACCTTAAATCAGACCCTTCGTTTCTAACGTTCAAGCCTTCATCGGGCGAAGATAACACAAGCATTTATGACTCCGACCGATCGAAAATCCCTGCGAATTTTTTACGCCGCCGGCCCGGGCAACGTGATCGGCACGTACCGGCACTGGAAGGAAGGCCGCGAGGATCCGTCGCAGGTCAACATGACGATCTCGAGCTTGTTCTTCGAGGCCTGCCGTGAAAATGGCGATCATGCCTACGTGGTTGCCTCCTGCCGCCAACCGGG
>JANXVV010000030.1 GCA_025351525.1 Humisphaera sp.
TGCAGCACGTCGAAGGTCCACTGGTTTTGCGCCCGCCAGGCCTTGTCGCGCTCACCCGAGCTGTCGCGCGTGGAGTCGACCGCCAGCCATACCACGCCCTTCTCTTTATACTTTTCCGAAAGGGTTTTGCTCGTCGCGGCGAGGATATCCCGCTTTGTGTAGTCGCAGTCCGGGTCGAACCATTCCAGAACCACTATTTTCCCGATGAATTCTTGCAAGGTGACGTTGCGACCATTTTGATTTTGAAGGGTGAAGGCAGGGGCGTTGGTGCCGATTTTAAGGGTTGGGTTTTCGCCTTGGGCGTTGAGGATGGAGAGACAGAGGATGGCGGAGGTTAGGGTAAGTCGAAGAATCATGTTTTACTCCCGTCCCTGCATTATTTAGCCGTCTCGCTTTGGAGGCGCGTCTCCGACGTTATCCCGATCGACGCGTCTCGCAAGCAAGACGGCTAAATAATAAGAGCGATCCTGCGCCCATGCTGGAAACTTTGAATGGCCGCCTGTACAATCACGCGGGTCCGATAACGATGGATGGCTTCCCCGGCTACCGTCGAGGGTTCGCCGGTGTTGGGAAGGTCCGCAACTTCCGCCCGGTGTGCCGTGTACAAGTTCAGGCGATCAGCATGTTTGATTCGTCCTCAGCTTCGCATCAGTCGGGCGCGGGTTCGGGCGTTGGTTTAAGCCCGGCACTTAGCGCCAACGTTCTTGTTCTCAACAAATATTACCAGGCCATCCGGGTCGTCAATGTCCGCCGGGCGTTTTCGTTGCTCTGTCGCGACATGGCCGAGGTGGTTCATATCGAAACCGATGCGGACGGGCAGAGCAAGTGGCAAAATTTCAATTTCAACAACTGGCGGGAGCTCAGCGAAATCAAGGCCGAGTTTGAGCCGCATGAATTCGACTGGATCCACACCGTTCGATTTCAAATCGCCGTGCCGCGAATCATTCGGCTGCTGGTCTACGAGAAACTGCCGCGGCAGGATGTGAAATTCAACCGCCGTAACATCTACGCGCGGGACAGCAACCTCTGTCAGTACTGCGGGAAGAAATTTCCCTCGAGCGAACTGTCGCTCGATCACGTTTTGCCGCGCAGTCAAAACGGCAAGGCGACGTGGGAGAACATCGTCTGCTGCTGCGTTCGATGCAACGTGAAAAAAGGGGGCCGTACCCCGGAGCAGGCGCGGATGCATTTAATTACGAAACCAATCAAACCGCGTCGCAGCCCGGTGATCAACTTCCGCTTAGCCGATGCGAAGTATTCGAGCTGGAAACAGTTTTTGGATACGGCGTATTGGACGGTTGAATTGAAGTAGATGGCATTGAAAGAGGTGGTATGGGCGTCTCGCCCATGCATTTTCAACTCAAGAACAGGCGCGAAACGCCATGCCACCCTTTCTAAAAAAATAAAATCGATCCGCTGTTTTCACGGGGGGTTTCATACTGCACACGTAATCTGCTCGTCGCAGGGAATGAATTTTTCACCCTGTCGAGATTTAATTCGTCGATGGAGAAACTCATGAATGGAAAACAGATCGCCTTTTCGGCGGCGGTGGTCGGATGTATTGTCGTGGGAGCCGCGACTTTACAGCATCGACCTTCGCCACCGATGAACCGATCGGCTTCTTCTTTAGCGATTGGACAGCCGGAGACCCAACAAGCTGCCCCATCATCCACCGCACAGAAGCCGTCGCCCGTCGAGATGGCGATCGTCCCCGCCGTGGCACTAACGGCGGTGTCAGAAACCGCACCGACCCCGGTTGAAAGTACGCCTGCGCCTTCGGTGGTGACGCCCTCGCCCGCGAAGGCGGTCGCACCGCTGAATCCGATCGTCGCGGCGACGGCCGTTGCGCCGTCCAAGCCATCGGGCAAAGAACTCACCTTGCCTCGAATCGCCCTTAGCTTTGTCGGTGCCGATCCCGAAGCGGAGCAGATTTGGACCTATGCCATCAATGATCCCGATCGCCCGGCGAAGGAACGGCAAAATCTGATCGAGGACTTGAATGAGGACGGGTTTCCCGATCCAAAGAACGTCACCGCCGATGACTTGCCGTTGATTTTGAGTCGAATCGATCTGATCGAGCACCTTGCCCCCAGCTCGATGGATGAAGTCAATGCCGCCGCGTTTGGGGAGGCGTATAAAGATCTGCTTCAGATGCTGGATCGGCTTTCGAGGTAGGAGATAAGGTTGGAACTCCCGGGGCGATCATCAAGGGTCCATGCGCGTTCGTCGAAATTTCCATGCTAACCTAACCCGATTTATTCAGTACGAAAGCACGAAGAACACGTCTTCATTTAAAAACCGATCGATACCATTGAATTGTCGGCTCCAAACCTTCCTCGAATGTCACGATCGGCTCGTATCCCAGTTCCCGCCGTGCTTTGGAAATGTCCGCTGATGAATGCCGCACATCCCCCTCGCGCGGCGAGGAATAGATCGGTTGCTTCGATGCGAACCCCATCGCCGCCGCCGTCTGGTGATACAACTCTTTCACCGTGATGCTATGGCCGGTGCCGACGTTGAAAATTTCCCCGCGCAGTTGGCGCGGGCATCGGGCGGCCAATAGATTTGCGTGAACCACATTGTGGACGTACACAAAATCGCGCGTCTGCCCGCCATCCCCGTGAATCACCGGTGTTCCCCCCTCGGCCAGAATCTTTGCAAAAGCGGCGATCACCGCCGCATACGCGCTGTTCGCATTTTGCCGGGGCCCGAAGATGTTGAAGTACCGCACCACCGCCGTATCCAGTCCATAGCTGCGCGCCCAGGCGCGCATGATCTGCTCACCGGCCAGTTTGCTGGAGGCATAAGGGCTGATCGGCAGTGCGGCAAGGTCTTCAGTCTTGGGGCTTTCATCGGGACTGTCACCGTATGCGCTGCTCGAGCCGGCATAGATGACGCGCTCGACATTCCCCAGCCGTGCCGCCTGCATGAGCGCCAGGGTGCCGATCGTGTTGACCTGATAAAACCGCACCGGCTCCGCCACGCTCTGCGGCACGCTCGCCAGCGCCGCCTCGTGAAAAATATAACGGCAGCCCTTCACCGCGGCGACCATCGCCTTCTCGTCCAGAATCGACGCGGCGATTTTCGTCACCCCATCGCCGAAACCTTTGAGATTGTCCCATGTGCCGCCGGACAGATCATCCACCACGACCACATCGGCATCGAGTGCCACCAGGGCTTCGGTGATGTGCGACCCGATAAACCCCGCTCCGCCGGTGACGAGTACGCGCTGGCCGCGGAAAAATTCACCGTGAAGCTTTTTCCAGTTCGTCATCTGATTCATGGACCCTTTGCGTTTGAGACTGCCCGATTGCCGTCTGGCTATCGGGGTCAGAGGAAACTATCGGGACAGTGTGAGAATACCGGTCCGCGCGTCAACGATCTCCCGGGATATTCTTATCATCGGAGTTCGCGAGTATCTTTCAGCGGCTGTGCCGAAGGCACGCGTTATTCGATGGCAAAAACGCGTGCCTTCGGC
>JANXVV010000034.1 GCA_025351525.1 Humisphaera sp.
GCATGACATTGCGACGCGAAACCAACTGCTTTTGCTGGGGAAACATCGTCAACAGGTGTAAAGTCGTTACCGGCGTTGCGTGGCACCCTACACCCTATCTTTCAAAACTCACCGCCACGATAGATACCCGCACCAAACGCCATTACAATCTGTGATTCGGAAAATACTATGTCTCAACCGCTTCCCGTGACCGATGATTCTCTCCGCCCCATCGCTGAAAAGGTGCTGGAGGGTTTACCGTTGAGTCAGGATGACGGCGTCGCTCTTTATGCTAGCCGCGATCTGCACGGCATCGGTCGAATGGCCAACTTCGTCCGCGAAAAATTGCACGGTGACAAAGCGTTTTACAACCGCAATCGCCATATCAATTACACCAACGTCTGCGCACTCTCCTGCAAGTTCTGCTCTTTCTACCGCAAGCGCGGCGAAGAGGGTGCCTACGAGATGCCGATCGAGCAGGTCATCGCCACCGCAAAAACCGCCGCCGACACCGGCGCGACCGAAGTGCATATCGTCGGCGGCCTTCACCCCTGGCTGAAGTTTGACTACTACCTCGACATGCTCCGCGGGATTCGCGAAGAATGCCCGGAACTGCACATCAAAGCGTTCACCGCCATCGAGATCGTCCACTTCACGCGCATCGCCAAAATGAGCGTGCGCGAGGTGTTGACCGCTTTGAAAGAAGCCGGTCTCGGAAGCCTCCCGGGCGGCGGCGCGGAGATCTTCGACGACCGCGTTCACGATGAAGTCTTCAAGGGAAAAGTCAGGGCCGACCGCTGGTTCGACGTTCACCGCACGGCTCACAGCCTCGGCATCCACACCAACGCCACCATGCTGTATGGCCACGTCGAAACGCCGCCGGAACGGATCGGGCATCTGATCAAACTGCGAGAATTGCAGGATGAATCTTTGAGTGCGATGCGGGCGCAAGACGCTTCTTCCCCATCGGCCTGTTTCAATTGCGTCATCCCGCTCTCATTCATCCCGGAGCAAAGCGAACTCGGTTACCTTCCCGGCCCCACCGGATTGACCGATTTGAAAACCCTGGCCATCTCGCGGCTGATGCTGAACAACATCGCCCACGTCAAAGCCTTCTGGATCATGCAGGGGCTCCCGCTTTCGCAGGTGGCTTTGGACTGGGGCTGCGACGACCTTGACGGCACCGTCGTCTGGTACGACATCACCAAACGGGAAGGCGATGGCGTGCATCAGAACCTGCACGTCAGCGACATTCGCCGACTGATTCGCGAAGCCGGTCGCGTGCCGATCGAGCGGGACACGCTGTATCGAGAAGTAACGCGGGACGCGGTGACGGATCGCGTGCTTTCGTCGGCACCGTTAAACGAACCGATGCAACTTGTCTCCAGTCATTCCTGATCTATACTGCCGCCGATGCCGCGATCGATTTTATTGCTCTCGATTTTCATTTTGTTGACCGGATGTGTCGAGCAGACGATGACGATCAAGACCGACCCGCCGGGCGCGCTGGTTTATCTGAATGATCTTGAAGTGGGCCGTACTCCGCTCACGCGCGATTTCATGTGGTATGGCAACTACGAGGTTGAAGTCCGCAAGGACGGATATCAAACCCTCAAGACGCATCAATGGGTGGTGGCACCCAAATATCTATGGGTTCCGTTCGACTTGGTCATGGAATTGCAGCCGACAACGGTGACGGATCATCACGATTTATTTTTCAAGCTGGAGCCTGAGACGGCGGCAGCATTGGATCCGGGTCCGGTGATCTCGCGGGCAGAGGAGCTTAAAGGGGATTTGGAATCGAGCCAATTTACGAGAAAGCCGTCGACTCAACCGGCGACACGGGCTTCAACTCGGCCGGCGGGGGATGCCAGATAGAAATGTCGCCCCATGTCTTTGCATTCAAACAAAAAAATCATGGGCTCGTAGCCCATGCTACGTCAGCCTCCACCGTATTCTTGAACACGCTCTAATACTGGGCCAACTCCGCTTGTTCACTCATCACCGCAACGGGCGCTATTGCTCCTGTCACTGCTTTTGGTGGGGCAAACATGCCGGTGAATTTGGCACCGATCGAACACACATGGCGGTCTATGTAAGCCCATCGAACGCAGATGCAGTGGATCCAAATAAATGATCCTCCTCGTAGCGGCAGGCGGATCGCAAACGGATCGTTGACGTGAATCGGCTCGGTGAACTCCAGACGCGCGCCACTGGCGGATAAATCGGTAATGGTGGCGGAGATGGGTTTAGCATTTTTGTCGCCATTCAATCGAATCAGCAGCGCAGGCAAGTTGGCCGTGAATCGCGGTGTGATGCGCGACTCCGACCCAATCGGCGTGGGGGCAAAGTGCCCGCCCGCTGTCAGTTGCTGAAATATTTCTGCGGGAATCTCCATGCAAGTCTCTTACATCACTTAAAAACTGCGCGAACACCTTTCAAAGGCTATGGGTTACATCGGTAAGGGGAACTACCTACTTTGCCGAATCCTTACCATTCCGCCAAAAATGGCCCGCACACCAGAACCGTTTGATTCCCGTGCAATATCTTAAATGTATGAAACGCCTCCCGCAGCGGCATGTTATGGCGATACGCCAACTTCCAGATTTTAGTGGCCAATACCCAAGTGGTGATCCCTTTGCGGAGCGACATGCGATTGATAAGGCATATCTCGTGCCAAAGGATTCTATCTCCCGCAGGCTTGACGGGTGCAGTGATCGAAAAGCATTTGCCATTCGACCTGCTGAATTGCGATGACGGTCGCCCGGCGGGGATCGTTTGGCTTGCCGTTCACCTCTTCCACCAACTCGACAAATGCGTAAGGATTCCAGTCGTCGCGCAGAAGGCCAAGCAGCGATTTATCCGCCGGCAGATGATTGATGGCCGCGCCCACCGTCGCCCCGATCGCGGGCAGGATCGGGTGCGATCCCACCTTCGCGTACCAATATTGACTGTTGGAAAAATCCCCTTCCAACCGATGCATCACCGCGTGCCAAAACGCCAGCGACCTGCCCGCATCCGCCAGATATCGCTCTTCGTCGGCGGCGCCTTTCCCCTCCGCCGGTGGGGTCAACATCGCCAGCGATAACTTCGAGGAGTTCTCTTGCGGTGATTGAATCGGCGCAATCAAGTTTCGCGGATCGGCCTGGGCAATCTCGTGTGCCTCGGCCAACCCATCGAGCCACAGCCATACCCCCGCCAGCATCGCATAGGCGTGCGCCCGCGACTTCACCGGAACCGACAAAAGCTCATCCGGCGTGATCCCTTCCAGAAGCTTTCGATTCCCCGGCGGTGTCTGCCCGTCCACCACCAGCTTTTCATAGGCGTGGGGAACGGCTTGCAGCAGCTCGTGAAGTCGCGGTGAAACCGGATTGATGCCAGGCGTATTCATGGGTGAATTCCATTGTCTCGCGTTGCGATGAGGGTAGGCTCAAACGGTGCAGACCTCATTCCCATTCGATCGTCGCCGGTGGTTTGGAACTGATATCGTACACCACCCGGTTGACGCCGCGTACCTCATTGATGATCCGATTGCTCATCGTCGCCAGTATGTCAAACGGGATTCGCGCCCAGTCGGCGGTCATGAAATCCTGGCTCTCGACGGCTCGAATCGCGATGACACTGTCGTAACTCCGCGCATCCCCCATCACCCCCACCGTGCCGATCGGCAACAACACCGCGAAGACCTGGGCGGTCTTGCGATAGAGATTGTGGGTGACCAATTCCTCAAGCACGATCTCATCCGCATCCCGCAGCACGCGCAGGCGCTCCGGTGTGACGTCGCCGAGAATTCGCACCGCCAGCCCGGGACCGGGGAACGGATGCCGCCAGACGATATTCTCCGGCAAGCCCAGCATCTCCCCCACCCGCCGCACCTCATCCTTGAAAAGTTCCCGCAGCGGTTCGACCAGCTCAAACCCCAGTTCTTCCGGCAACCCACCGACGTTGTGATGCAACTTGATGTTCGCCGCCGTCCCCGCGTAGCCGTGGCCCGACTCGATCACATCCGGGTAAAGCGTGCCCTGGGCCAGAAATTTCGCCCCCTCGATCAACTCGGCTTCCCGCTTGAACACTTCGATGAACTCCCGGCCGATGATCTTCCGCTTCTGCTGCGGTTCGGTGATCCCGCTTAACTCGCGCAGGAAAGGTTCGGTCGCATCGTTCGTAATCAAATTGATTTTGAAATGATCCCGAAAAGTGGTCTCAACGAGATCCCGTTCATTTTTACGAAGCAGCCCGTTGTCGACGAAGATGCACACCAGCTGATCGCCGATCGCCTTGTGAAGCAGGGCGGCGACGACGGATGAATCCACCCCACCGCTTAGACCACAGATGACCTTTGCCTGGCCCACCTGATCGCGGACGCGCTGGACCGATTGCTCGATGAAATTCCCCATCGTCCACGTGCCGGCACACTTACAGATTTCGTAGAGGAAGTTCTCGAAGATCGTCTCGCCGCGCGGCGTATGCGTCACCTCGGGATGAAACTGCACCCCGTAGAACGGTCGCGTCTTATGTTTGGCGGCGGCGTAGGGACAGGTCGGCGTCGTCGCCAACGCCACGAAATGCTCCGGCAGATCGTGCACCTGATCGCCATGGCTCATCCACACAGTGGTCTCGTCCGGCAAGCCTTTGGTCAGCGGATCATGCCCGATTACTTTCAGTTTGGCCCGGCCAAATTCCCGCGCCTTCGCCGGTTTAACCTCCCCACCCAGAAGGTGCGCCCCCAGTTGCATCCCATAGCAAATCCCCAGCACCGGCACACCCAAATCGAATATCCCCGGATCGCATTTCGGCGCATTCGGCTCATAGACGCTGCTCGGCCCACCACTGAGAATCAAACCCTTAGGATTCAACTTCCTGAGTTCGGCGATGGAAATATCCGGCCGGACCAACTCACTGTAAACGCCTTTTTCACGCACGCGGCGGGCGATCAACTGCGAGTACTGGGATCCGAAATCCAAAATCGGAATGACTTCGTCATGGTGCATCCCGTATTCGTACCACATCGCACAGGCAAATGCAAAATACGGGAGGACGAAAAAACACTGATCGGCAAGGTGATCGCATTTCGCAATCTTCCCTATTGGAAGCGCCATTGAAATTGCGGAAGAATCGGGGAAACCGCCAAGGCACTGCACTCGTCGAGCGTGACGATTGAAACATTACTTTCGTCACCTACCGCCCCCACACCCGCTTTAAAACTTCAAACATTTCCGGATCGTGTTTTTTCACTTCGGACCGCACGAACGGGTAAAAATCATTCGTGCCGAAATAGGCCTCACTCAATTCCGCGAAGTATTCTTTTTCGTCATTCATGGCGTAGGCCTTTTCAACTCGTCCGTTGATTCTTAAAACCGCATCGTATGTTTTGCCCGCTTTCGCCTTTTGATACGCAGCCCGAATTTCAGGATGATCGAAGCCGAGCACCTGATCGTGATAGGCGTGCGACAATTCGTGGATCACCAGCGCGGGTTGATCCAGGCTCCACGTCAGAAAGTTTTTCGCATGACCGAACTCCACGCATTTCGCCTTCTCGGGATTCATCCCGTGTTCGACGAGCCATTGGCGCGAGGGATGATACGCCCCGCCGGGCGTCAGCGGATTGTCGCGATCAAGCCAGATAGTCACTTGGCGAAGTTTTTCGAGGGCTCGAGCGGGAATGACGCGCGTGACCTCGAACAGCTTGTGATCCAATAGCGCGAGACATGCGCTGGAGGTGACGGGATCATTTTCCTGAAGATCATTGCTGATGAGAACTTTCCACCCCTGAATCGTTTTGGGCGTGTAGTCGGAAGTGGGTGCGAAGGGTCGGGTGGCCGGTGCCGCCGCGATGAGAATTAAAATCGAACTGAGGAGTAACATTGGTATTCGCATCGACCATCTCCGAATAAATAAACAAAAGATCCGCCTATTTTTAGCGGCTGTGCCGAAGGCACGCGTTTTTCCATTAAAAGCCGAAAAACGCGTGCCTTCGGC
>JANXVV010000037.1 GCA_025351525.1 Humisphaera sp.
CGGGTGATGCCGGGATCGAGCGATCATGCCAAATATCTCAACAGCCCCGAGACGCCTCTTTTCAACAAAAGCCGTTGCGTGTTCGGGCTGGACATGGCTCGGCAGCGCATCGTCGAAACGCGGGCGGCGGTGGTCGTCGAAGGCTATACCGATGTGGTGATGGCTCACCAATTTGGCGTGAGCAACGTCGTTTCCATCCTCGGCACGGGAATGACCGAAGGCCATGTCAACATCCTGCGTCGGTTTGCGGACAAGATCATTCTGCTGTTCGATGCCGACAGCGCCGGCGATGCCGCCGCCGACCGGGTGGTGGAACTTTTTCTGACGCAACCGGTTGAGATTGCGGTCGCTTCGATTCCGGACGGGTTGGATCCGGATGAATTTTTGATGCAGCACGGGGCGGACGGGTTCGAGAAAATGTTGGCGGGGGCGATCGATGTGCTGACGTATAAGTGGAAGGCGCTGGTCAAACAGTTTATCAGTTCGCCGAATGATTTGACGGGTCAGCAGAAGGCGGTCCAACAATATCTGGATCTTTTGGCCAACGCCCGGGGGAGCGGCCCCGTTGACTCTATCCGATGGGGTTCGGCGCTGGCTCGGGTAAGCCGGTTGACGGAAATTCCGATCGATGAGCTGAACCGTCAGTTTAAGGTTCTGAAACCGGCACCGAAGAAGGCAAATGCGGCTAAGCCGGCGAGCGGCACCAGTGAAGCTCAAGAATTACGGGACGATGAGCCGATATCGGATTCTCCCGTGGCTGAGACGCCGACCGTTCCGTTTATACCGCAACCGCTGGCCCGAGGACGCGCCGAACGGCAGATACTGGGCCTATTATTGACCGAGCCCCACCGATGGCATGAGGTGCAAATTCATTTGCATCTCGAAGATTTTTTAAATGCCCGTCATCGGCGAATTGCGGAGGTATACTGGTCTCATCAACGCGATGAAGGCGAACCGGTATTCAATCAGTTGCTGGATTATCTGAACGATCCGAATCTGAAGGAATTGGCGATCGAACTGGTAGGTGAAATCGAAGGGCTTGTTGGCAGTCTGGCAACCATTGAAGAACAACAGGCGAAACTGGATCAGTCGCTTACCGAAGCCCTGGGCTATTTAACCCAGGCCAAGCACGATCAATCGCAGTTCAAACTTTTGGCGACATTAAGACGTACAAGCGAAGAGAATACCTCGGCGCAGGACGAACTGTCCACGTTTGAGGCGTTGGTTAAAAATAACCAGTCCACCAATCTGCATCGCCTTGGCCCCGTCAAGCGGTCGAGATGATTCGGTGCGGTCTGTATGGTGGCTGGTTCATAGCGGCAACAGGGCCGCAAAGATTGTCGCTCCTCCCGTTGCAGGGATCGGGAACATCCCCGAGATTCTTGGCCCGAGTGACGCGAACGATCTGTATTGTCCGGGAAAACAGGTGTCTACGATGCAAATGGAATCTCCTTTTATTGGAAGCGGATCGCAGGAAGAAGTCGATCTTCGCGTCAACGCGATCATCGATCTCGGTAAATCACGCGGCTACCTCACCTACGAGGAACTCAACACAAAACTGCCCGATGAGGTGGTTTCCCCCGACAAGCTCGATTCACTGTTGATGATGATCGACGAGATGGGCATTCGTCTGATCGATGAATCCGACGTCGCCGAATTCAATGCCAAGCCCACCCGCAGCAGCAAGACGACGATCAAACTCCCGAGCCTGAAAAAGGACATTCGACCGTCCAAGCCGATTGAAGGTGAAGAAGGTTTCATTGTCGAGGAAGAGCTCGATCTGAACATTGAAGCCGAGCTGGCCGAGGCATCGACCAAGCGGATCGACGATCCGGTTCGGATGTATCTGACGCAGATGGGCGAGATTCCGCTGCTTACCCGCGAGCAGGAAATCGAGCTGGCGAAGAAGATTGAAATCACCCGGAAGATTTTCCGGTCGAAGGTTTTGGAAAGCGATTACTGCCTTCAGGCGGCGGTCGAGATTCTTCAGCAGGTGGCGGATGGCGATCTGCCGTTCGACCGCACGATGAAGATCAGCACCGCCGAGGATCAGGCCGACAAGGGCACGATCGGGAAGCGGATTCCGATCAATCTGGCGTCGGTCCGCATGATGCTGGCCCGCAACCGCGAGGATTGGGAAGGGCTGCGCGCCGCCGGCAAAAAGGAAGAGGAAGAACTGCTGCTGGCCGTCCGCCGTCGCCGTCGTCGGTCGGTGAAACTGCTGGAAGAGCTGTCGCTGCGCACGAGCAAGGTGACGCCGCTGATGAAGAAGCTTTCTTCGATCAGCACCAAGATGGTCGAGCTCGAGCAGCGCATTGAAGAGCTGAAGAAAATCAAAGACCCCGGCGAGGATCTGGAAGTCTGCAAGGAAGAGCTCTCGGGCTTGGAAGATTTGGTGCTGGAAGGCGCTGAAAGCCTCCACAAGCGTGTGGTTCAGGTCCGCAAGATTTACAACCGCTACGAGGACGCCAAGCGAAAACTCTCCGGCGGCAACCTTCGGCTGGTGGTGTCGATCGCCAAAAAATACCGCAATCGCGGCCTGTCTTTCCTGGACATCATCCAGGAAGGAAACACGGGTCTGATGCGGGCCGTCGACAAATACGAATACCGTCGCGGTTACAAGTTCAGCACCTACGCCACCTGGTGGATTCGCCAGGCGATCACCCGCGCCATCGCCGATCATGCCCGGACCATCCGCATCCCGGTCCACATGATCGAAACGATGAGCAAGCTGCGCAACATCAGCAAGCAGCTCATGCAGGAAGTGGGCCGCGAGCCGACGATTGAGGAAATCGCCAAGCGCGCCAAGATGACGGTGAGCGAAACCCGCCGCGTGCTGAAAATTTCGCGCCATCCGATCAGCCTCGATCGCCCGGTCGGTGAATCCGAAGACAGCTATTTCGGCGACTTCATCGAAGATGAAAAAGCCGACAACCCCGTGGAATCCGCCACGCAGGAGATGCTGAAGGACAAGATCGAGCAAGTGCTGAAAACCCTGACCTACCGCGAGCGCGAGATCATCAAACTCCGCTACGGCATCGGCGATGGGTATACCTACACGCTGGAAGAAGTCGGCCGCATCTTCAAAGTCACCCGCGAGCGCGTGCGGCAAGTGGAGGCAAAGGCCATCCGCAAGTTGCAGCACCCGGTGCGGGCGAGGAAGCTGGAAGGGTTTCTGCCGGGGGGGGTGCCGAGTAGGTAGAAGACAAGTAGATGATCGATCCCTGAACCATTCAGGAATGGTTGGACAAAGATCCGTTTGAACCGTTTCGTGTATGGTTGAGCGACGGCCGGCAGTTTGAAGTCAGCAACCCGGCGCTGGCGGTGCCGATGGAATCAATCTTGTTTCTGGCGATTTAGATTTTTCGGACCGCGTTGCAATTTGCAACGCGGTCCGTTCTATTTTTGAGAAGGTAGGAATGGATCAGAAAAAAACCGTTCGCAAGCATCGGTGATTCGATATGATGCCTGCATGCTGATATCCATCGAAGGCATTTTCCGCAACGACCAGATCGAATTTTTGGAACCTCCGCCGCAAGAGAGCGACAGTTGCGTAGTCGTCACGCTCATTCCCGCTCGCATCAGTGTTGATCTAAAAGAGCGCGGCATTGATGAAGCACAAGCGGCCCGCCTACGAGGTCGGCTGAACACCATCGCCCAAGACCGGCAGTGCCATGAGATGGACGTGTACGACGAGTTAAAACCGTGATTAGACTTCCATGACTCGATCGAATTGGTAGAATATCCCCATGACCCGCGAAGACCTCGAACAACTTCTCATGCGGCGGCCATTCCATCCGTTCAAGGTGACACTCACCACCGGCGAAACCTATGAGGTGATCGCACCCGGGCGAGTTGCCGTCGCTCCGAACTATTTTGCGATTGGGATTGAGGAGGAGGGTGTTTTTAAGCGTTTCGGTTTCAGCACCGTGACACGCCTGGAAGAGATGGCCACAACCTGAGGGGGATCGTGAAAAAGAAACGGACATTGCGGGGAGAACTGGCGGATCTGCAAGCGAAATGGCCGTTTGAACCGTTTCGCATCAAACTGGTCAATGGCGACTTCCATGACGTCGGGCACCCTCTTTCCATGGCCATCCTTTCGGTGGGAGTCTTCATCGCTTCCCAGGACGGACACTGGGCCATTTTTACGATCAACCGAATCTCGGCGATCGAATCGCTTCTGCCGTTTGAAAATTTACCAGGTGACGAATAGACGCGACTCAGTCGATCCACACTTCCTCTTCAATCGGCTCTTCCAACAAAGCCGGCGCAGGGGTTGAATACTCTCCCGTGAATGTCATTCCGAGCGCGTTGAGCAGTTCCCGCGCATGTCGTTCCAGCGCATCGCGGCCCTGCGAGGTCAGCCGTACCTGCGTCACCGGTTTACGGTCGCGAAAACTTTTTTCCACGCTCACAAAGCCCGCGCTTTCCAGGCGACGGGTGTGGGTGCAGAGGTTCCCATCCGTAAGTTGCGTGCGTTTGCGCAGGTGAACGAACTCCAACTGCGGCTCCGAGGCCAGCGCCGCCATGATGCGCAGCCGTCCGCTGCTGGCGATCACACTGTCGAATAATTCAGCCGTGGGCATAACGGGCTTATCGGACCGCCCGGCCAAAAATCTTGAGGTCATGCCCGGCGGGTCATTTTTCGATGCGGGCCGGCGGTGGGAATGTTGAACTCTTCGGACCGTTCCACCCATCCCTGTCGTCGATAAAATTCGAGCGCTGGAACCCGCGCGTTGCACCAGAACAATCGAACGGGTGAACCTTCCAGCACCAGTTCCGTCGCGTATTGCAGAACGGCTTGACCGAGACCGCGCCTCTGCCAATCCGCATCGGTGGCCATGCCGCGCAACTGAAAGGCAGGCTCATTTTCCCAGGCATTCAATTGAAACGTCGCACAGCAGACGGCTTGAAACCCTTTAAACGCCGCCACATGGCAAGTCGTCGGCGCCTCGTCGAATTCAAACCGAGCCTCCTCCATCGGCAAACCCGCGCGCAGAATGCGATGGCGAAGAGGGACGATCTCCTCAACCTTCGCCGCGCGAATGAGAATGGTTTGAACACCGAATGGAATCGACATCGGCAGCATTTTTCTGATGCGGAGTCGAGAACTCTCGCTTGTCGGTGCAACGAAGAAAAACCCCTCACTCTAACCCTCCCCCCTTGAGTACAAGGGGGGAGGGGACCGGAGCTAATCCGGCATCTTTTGCTTCACATATTCACGACGGCGAACGAGGTACAGTTCCTGCCAGTTCCAATGAAATCTCCCGTGAAATATCGCTTCATCCGTTCGAGTCCACTCCGACCCAAGCAGCGCCGCGACGCGATCCGAGGTTCCCTCGGCGGTCGGTGTTCCGACTTGCTCCCAAAAAATCGCCCGTGTGATTCCGGGTGATTTCTGCAGATCGGCGGCGATCGTCTTCGGCGATTCATCGACCTGGAACTTAAATTTCCATGGCGCCCAGGGCTGGCCGTTGCGTGGGGAGGAGGAGAACGACCGGAATTCCAGCGGATGAATCGGCACACCCGCCGCCTGCGAAAGATAATATCGCCCGGACATGCCGAACACCGACAGCGAGCCGGGATGGGGTAGTGTCATCTGGCTCATTTGCAATAGATAGGTGCGCGTGGCGGTGCCGGTCGGTTGGCCATGCAGATTGTCCTGCGACGCGGCTAAGTCGGCATAGACGCGATCCAACGGGGGCTCGGTGCCGGCGAAAATCCGCGCGGTGGCCTGCCCGATGTTGACCGCCAGCAACAGCGCCACGGTCGTGTAACGTAAAGGCCACGTCGGCAGGCGCAGCAACAGCGCACACGCCGCGATCGCCACGGCGGGCCAGCACATTCCGATGTAGCGCGGCATCCATACCGACACCCATTTGTCCCACACGATTTTTTCCGACCCCAATCGCTCGGCCACGGCGCGCGCCGCTATTTCCTCGGACCACGCCGGTTCCGATTTTCGCTGGGCAACCAAAAGCTTGTCCCAACGAATCTGCCTGGCGGCGATCAGCCGATCCGCTCTTCGATCGATCATCGCCGTCGAGAGCGCGGGGTATTCGACGCGCAGCTTTTTCAGTGCGGTCTCGCGCTCCGGCACCCCATGATCCTTCACGGCGTACTGCACGAACATTTCCCACTGCGGCGCATCGTGATGATCCGCCGTCGCCTTCTGCACCAGTTGATCGAAGTGATGGACGGTGTACCGATAGACGCCGAAACAGGCGGTGAAAATCGCGGCGATGACGAGCAGCGTTTGTAGAGTGCGCCTTCCGCGATCCCGAAAATTCCGCCCGGAGAATTGCCATGCGATGACCGGCAATAAAACTACCAATACGGCGAGGGTTGCCGGTGCCGCTACCCGCGCCCACCACTGGCTGAGGACGATCCAAGCTCCCTGCTTCCAACCATCATCATGGCTGCTTCGGGAATAATTCAAACCTATTTCGATGAATGATTGGAACGCCACGAATAAGATGGCCCCCACCAGATATCGCGGAAGAATTTTCCAAAAGCTGCTGATCGCGATGAGGAGTAGGATTTCAGTTCCAATGGCCGTCCACTGCTGCTCGAATAAATCTCCAAGTCTCTCGATCCATTCCAGCGGCGACGCGAATTCGCGCATGGAATGGCAGTACAGCCCATACGCCGGGAGGATGATCCAAGCCCCCAGCCACAGCGCCGGTCGCCATGTAGAATTGCTTTCCGTAGCATGGGCTACCAGCCCATGTTTCTCATTTACAATACATGGGCTGATAGCCGATGCTACGCTTTCAGATCGGAAGTTGAACAGTCCCACCGCCATCAACCCCAGCAGTGCCACGCCGGCGATCATCAAGCCGTGCATCACATCGGGATCGATCGGCGGTTTGGCGATTTGATTGATTCGCGATGGCCACTCCCAGCTATACAGATGCGCCGTTGCCGTGAAGAGCGCCAGATCCGGGCCGGTGCGCTCGCGATTGTAACCTTCCACCCAACCGACCCCGCTGCCGGAGGCGAAACCCTTTTCGTCGATCTGCTCGGTCCAGCGGTTAAACCCCGTCCGATAACCCCATGGCCCGGCGGCGATCACCCCGATGCCGGCGATGAACATCACCGCCTGCCGCCATCGAAATCGGCTGGTCACCAGCATGAGGATTTCCACGCCCAGCACCGCCAGCGACGTCAGATGAAACCCCGCCATCGCCAATCCGCTGGCGATCCATGCAAGCCAGGCCACGCGCATTCGCGTTCGCAGCCAGCAGAGCAGGCAGGCGACGTTGAGCGCGACGAACAGCCAGCAGGGCATGTACATTTTCGCGTCGCGCGAATAAACCATCAGATAGGCGGAGACGGATGTGAAGAGCGCCACCAGCAACGCCGTGCGCCGGCGGACGATTTGGACGGCGAGAAAATACATCGCCGGGATCATCAGCGTCCCCGCAATCGCCGGGATGATCCGCATCATGCGCGGCGTGAGCGGTTTCCACCGCCCAAGCGCCCAATACGCTTCATAATGCAGCGGGGGGAAACCGTCATAGGCCAGCACGTCGAGCATCTCGCGATAGTCGCCGCACACGCGCGAGTAGGTGAAGGCTTCGTCACCCCAGAGAGCGGGCTTCTCAAGAAATGAAAATCGCAGCACACCGCCGAGAAGGGTGATGGCGAATAGGATGGCGAAACGGTAGCGGATCAGGAAGGCCGGTCGAGGTGGAGGGTTGGTTGTCACTCGCATCTCAACATCAATTGCATTTTTTAGCGGCTGTGCCGAAGGCACGCGTTTTTTTTCCGAGCGGAAGAAACGCGTGCCTTCGGC
>JANXVV010000047.1 GCA_025351525.1 Humisphaera sp.
GCGTTAAACTCAGATTCACTTTAAGTTCCGACCCGCTCACACGGGCTGGAAGCCCGTGCCACGTTGGAGGTTTAGAACCAAGTACATTCCGCTGATATGTTTTTCGTCAGAACGGGTTGATGAAGTCCAATAATCTTGGAATGAATCCGCGTTTTGTGGTGTCGCGCGCGGCACCCTTCGTCGATTTCTTAAGATCCAGGTCGCTTAGCGTGTTGCTCAAAATCGTGTTGTCCGGCGACACATCCTCCGCGCGGCAACTCCCGGTCAGCACAAACTCCTGCTCCTCATCGTCCGTCTTGATATGCTTGCGGGCCTGCAATACCAGTGTGCCGTTCGGCTTCACATCCAACACTTCGGCCCCGATGCGAGCGGTGAACGTGTCCGATCGATCGACCTGCGCTTCACCTTTTAAGTTGCGCGAAAACTCGCCTTTGATCTCCGGTGTGATCGCAGGGGTTTTTCCATCCAGTGAAATTTTCGAGAGATTGAGCTTGACGTAGGAATCGATTTTGGCGTCGAGGTCGGCGCTCTTTTTCAAATCGGTGGTGCCGGTGGTGGAGGCCTGGCTTTCCTCGCGCACGATGATGGTGACGATATCGTGTTGCTTCAGCACGCGCGGCTGGCGCTTCGGCAGGGCCATCGAGCTGGCCGATGAATAGGTGGTGATCGATGGATCGAGCAATGAACCGGAAGTGTTCTCGGAGTTCGAGCCGCGTGGTTCATCGGTGACGCGGGCGCGGGGACGCTCTTCCGAGCGGTCGCGAGTCGGGGCGGAATTGATCGGGACGCTTTGCCCAAACGCCATCGCGCAACAGATGAGGTAAAGGGCGGCTACAACAAGGGTGAATCGAATCATGGGAGAGTCCCGGGGGTTCGGAGTGACAGAGTTTGCAGGGTGACCGGGGCGTCTCGCCCATGTTTTTTTCTGAAAGCAAGAGCATGGGCGAGACGCCCATGCCACCCTATTTCAATTCGCCACCGTAGCGACATTCGCGTGCTCGCCGGTCACATTCGCGCTGACCTTGGCGGTCTGCGGGCCAGTGAGGGTGGCTTCGTAGGTGTCGCCGGTGGTTTCATTTTTGAGCTTGATGGTCTGACCGAACGAGCCGCCCTCCATTGCCCGGGCGACGGCTTTAATCTGCACCGTGCCCTGCTCGGCGGTGACGGTGACGAGTTGGCCGGTCTTCACCAGTGGCGCCGCTTCGACGAGTCGGGGGGTAAGAATTGACCCGGCCCGCAGATCCTGAGCCGCCCATTGCCCGATGATCTGCTCGCGTTTCAGCGCCTCATCGCCATTCCACTGGTCGACCAGCGCCCGGCGATCCGCGACATCCTCGGCGCGGATCGTCTGGTGATAGACCATCGGTTTGATGACCACCAACTGATCCTGCCAGGCGCGGGCGGTGGCATCAATCGTCGTTTTGTGATTCGTGCCATCCGCGATGATCGTCACTTCCCACGACACACTGCCGAGACTGCGGGCGCGTTGCGACTCAATGCTGAAACGGAATTGCGGCTCGCAGAGCGACAGCACCTTTTCATCCGCCGGGCTGAATTTCATCTGAATCGACACTGGATCGAGAGAGAGCCGTTCCGATAGATCGGCGATCAATAGGGTGCGGAGCGCGCGGCTTTCGATCGGCTCGGCGACCCGCGCGGGCTGAATGATGGCGGCAGTCTGCGCCGTCTCCATCGGTGTTTGCGAAATGATCGGCTGCGGCTTCAATGAAGCGACAGGTGCGGGAGTTTTACCGAGGCGGGCATCCACCCATTCCTGCAATCCGGTGTGTTCGTCCAACGCCACATCATTGCGGCCAATGGTGCAACTGGTGGTTCCGGCGAAACGAATCACCGCCAGATTCACACCGGCATCCTGCAATAAAGTTTGAAGCTCCTTCAGGCCGAGCGATCGAAACGCGCTGCCGGCACCCAGGCGGGTGACGATCAGATCGGCGACCGGTTCGAAGGCGGCTTTGTCGGCATCGGACCAACGGCAAATCTGCCGCAGCTTCACGTCCCCTCCGGTGATCGTCGCTTCACCGCGTAATTCGAGGGTCGCGCCGGCCAGAAATCGCCGAGTGCCGGGGACAAACTTTTCCTGAGTGGTCGACGGTGCCGGATCGCCCGCGATTTCCTCGCCGAGGCTCCATTGAGCGAGTGCCATCTGCAAAACCCACGCAATTGCCGCGAGGGTTAGGATCAGATGAAAGGAACGGCGAAGGGCGGGAAGGTGTTGGTCTTGAGAGCGGTTCATGGCAACCTCCTGTCGCGATGGTTTAGAGTCGTTTGAAATACAAGAAAGTGAACCACGTGCTCTCTGCGGTTCAATCTCTGTGATTGAATCTATTCAATCCATTTACCCGCGGCGTAGATTCCCGATCGTCTGCAAGGCTTGATCGGCGGTCTGGATCGATTGGCTGTTCAGTTCAAAAGCCCGCTGGGTTTTGATGAGCGTGACCAGTTCTTTCACCGGATCGACGTTCGAGCCTTCCAGAAAGTTTTGCAGCAGGGTGCCGGTGCCGCCCTGGCCGGGTTTGGTGTCGGTCGGTTTACCGGAGCTGTCGGTTTCGGTGTAGATGCCTCCGCCGAGCAGGTTCAGACCCTGGGGGTTTATGAATTGCGTGAGGGTCAGATGACCGATCAGCGTTTTTTTATTGGTGACGCCCGCCGTGGCGCTGACGGTGCCGTCGGTGGCGATGCTGATGTCGGTCGTGCCGGTGGGGATTTTGATGGACGGGATGATTTTGTAACCGTCACCGGTGCCGAGGACGAGCTCACCGACATTGTTAACGAAGAAATTTCCGTTGCGGGTGTAGCCGGTGCCGCCCCCGATGCTGTCCATCAGTTTGACTTTGAAAAACCCCTGGCCCTGGATGCCGACGTCCAGATTGTTGCCGGTGCTTTCCATCGGTCCCTGCGACATATCCAACTGAGTGTTGCTGATTCGGGTGCCCAAACCGACGTAGATGCCCGCGGGTGAAAGCTCGTTGCTGGCATTGGTCGCCCCCGGTTGCTTGAGCATGGAGTACATCAGGTCTTCAAAATTAACACGACTGCGTTTAAACGTATTGGTTTCTGCGTTCGCCAGATTGTTGGCGACGACGTCGATGCGGGTGGACAGCGCCCGTAATCCCGTGGCGGCGGAGTGAAGTGCGGTGATCGCCATGCTTGCCTTATCGGACGGGAGGGTGGATTTACATCAAATATGAAATGAGCATCTTGTCCCCTCCCCCCGGTACTCCGGGGGGAGGGTTAGGGTGAGGGGTTTTTCTCGACGTTTCAACCAGAGTAGAAGCTCGGAATCAAAAAAGAAGAAAAGACCCCTCACCCTAACACTACAGCGCGACTTACCCGGTCCCACCCAAAACAACCACAGAGGACACGGAGAACACAGAGACCGGCACAGAGAAAATACAAAAATATCAATGCGGAGAGAGGGATTCGTGGAGCAGGTGGCATGGGCGTCCCGCCCGTGCTTTTTGGCCAAATCAATGCATGGGCGAGACGCCCATGCCACCTCTCTCCCAGTCTTCAATTTGTATTTCTTCTCTGTGTCTGCCTCTGTGTTCTCAGTGTCCTCTGCGGCTCCCCCCGGACATTCAATGAACAAGTCGCGGTGTATTGCTAACCCCACCCTTTGGAGTACCAAGGGGAAGGGAACATGAGAACAGCTGATCTTACCGACATCATTCACCAGCCTTGCCAAAGTCTGATCCTGATACCGGATCATGTTCGCATTGGCTTCGAGTTGGCGTTGCGAATCCATCAGCTGGGCCAGTTCGGTGGCGGGTTCGACGTTGGCGTGCTCG
>JANXVV010000163.1 GCA_025351525.1 Humisphaera sp.
GTGGCATGGGCGTCTCGCCAGTGCTTTCAGGCCGAAGAAATGCACGGGCGAGACGCCCATGCCACTTCATTCAAAGACCCGATGGCTTACACCCCGGCCGTTTGAACTTCCACCGCATCACTCGCCACCTGTGCGTCGGCGATGCGCTGGATGCCGTTGAGGATGTCGCCGGCGGACCGGAAGCGGGGGTTCTTGATGTCCTTGGGCCGCAACACTTCATCGGTCATGCGCTTGAGCGCAATCGCTTCCCGACTGGTGGGATTGAAATCGACCAACCCTCTGAAATCAGGATTTTTCAACGGGTCATTCAACTGCAGCGACAGATAGAAAAAGTCGACGGATTTATCCACCTTCTGATATCCGTTCTGAATGATCGGCGAGGTGACGTTCCCGCTCAAAGTCATGTGCGAAAGCATCCGCTGAATCTCACTCGTTCGCATTAACTCTTCATACAGCGTTTCGAGCAGCGGATTCTCGGCCAGGTTTTCACCGACTCTGACGGAGGAACCGAAATCCACAAACCCCACGCCGCGCTCGGTGATGACGATATTGTCCAACCGCAGGTCCAGATGGATCACCCCGACGGTGTCGTGCAGCACATGCAGCAGCTCGGCGCATTGCCGGGCAAATTCAAGTTGCGACAGTGTCTTGCCCCCGTTGCGGAGCCAGTTCATTTTTAACCGTCGCACATAACCCCGACCATCGGTTTCCATATCCAGAAGCCGGGGCACCTTACCCGCATACTTGGCCGGCAGATCCCGTTCGAGGATCTGCAGCATCGCCGCCTCACGCGTCAGGAAAAGCGGGAAAATCTTCTCGGTGAATTTCCGCGACCGTTTGAGGATGATCTCCTCGGCGACATCTGGAAACCGCTTCCGCAGGCGGGCGGCGACGCGATCGGTGTGAGGCACTTCCTTCAAAACCTGCCATTCGGCACCGGGTCGCTCGGGGGCGATGAGTTGCACCTGATACGTGAATCGATCGCTGAACTCACGCGGCAACGTCAACTGTACCTTGCGAGCGACGAAGTAATGCGTTTTGCTCCCGAAAAAAGGAAGCGGTATCCCTTCGCGAATACACCCCGGCCCGCGCACAAAAACAAAGCCCCGCTCGCCAAACTGCTTGACGGCTTCGGCGGCCTGACGCCCATGGCTGGAGACGTAAACAAATTGCCCGCCCCAGCGAAGTTGACCGAAAATATGATCCGCATCATGCGGTTCATCGCCCACGGCCAGCAGATAATCCGCCTGCCCCTCACGCCGAACCGGTGCCGAAGCGAAAAGGTGCTTGAATTCAGCATCCCGCGATAAAACCGCCGCCACGACGCGATCAAGCGACGTCTGACGTTTGGAATCGCGGCGATTGAAATCCATCTTCAGCAAAATAGATCGTACCTCTGTACATCGTCCCGGCGTTGCGGGTCAGGGAACGCCGGGCTGCCGGTATGTTACTTGATAAGTACCTGAGAGTTCGAGGGGGAAAACAATAAAATGCGAATGATTTGCAAAATTGTGGTGACGGTTCAGCTTGTGGCGCAGCTGCAACGGGTTCTTTGTGGCTGTTTTGGGTAGGAACGGGTGAGTCGCTTTGTGGTTCATTCGCACTTTTTATTTTCGAAGCAGACGCCTATCTCAATTCGAGAATTTTTTGATGGATTTGGGCGATTTCACTGGGCGGCAACCGCTTTATTTCATCCCCATTCAATTGATCATCCACATTCAACGCCACCTCATACTGCTCGATCGCGGCGGTGCGATCGCCGAAGTCGGCGAGGGCTTTGGCGTATTCCAACCGCATGGGAACGTTGTACGGATCGAGCCGGAGTGCCGTTGTGAAATCATCGCGGACGAGCGAGGGGTCGGGTTTCGACTGACGCAGTTCCGAACTGGCCCGGCCCACATAATACGGCACCGCCAGTGGATTTTGCCGAATCGCTTCACTCATGCGGGCGCGCCATTGCGACGGTGGTGAGACCCGCGCTGCGCGGAAGGCGTAGTCTCCATTGAGCCGCCAGGCTTCCCGATTGGCTTCTTCTAACAACGGCTCGGCGAGGCCCGGGCGATTGGCGCGGATCGCGTCATCGGCGGCCTCAGCGCTCCGCTCGGCTTGTAGCACGGGAATCCACAGCAGGAGGGCGACGGTCAACCCCATCAGGATCGCGGTGGTGAGCAGAATGCCGATGGTTTTTGCACTGCGCGGGTTGCCGGATTCTTCCGCTTGCCGAATGCCAAGCGCGCTGCCGGTGAGCAGGGCGAACAACATCATCGGGCCGATTTCGAAGAGCGAGAAATCGATCAGATTGTGGATGAGGAAGACTCCGATGCCGACGAGCATCGTGTAGAGCACCCAAGGCGCGGGGCGATCGTCCGGCTCCTGCGAATGCAGCGTTCGGAGGGCGGCCAGCGAGGAGGCGATGACCATGGCGCCGATGAAAAGCAGTCGTCGCAGGATGTCGAGCTCGATCGCCCCCATCGAGAAGTCTACGCTGAGCAGTGTGCTCAAAAAGATTCCACAGACCGAGACTGATGCGATAAAACCGAGAACGCCGGGGGCTTTTGCAGGCGGGGCGGTGATGGTGGGAATGACTGGCCGGGTGAGTTCCCACCAGAGTCGCAGTTGCCAGGCGACGAGGAGAAGGCCACCGATCAGACCGAGTTCGGTGAAGAATCGGATGATGAAATTATGGGGGTCTTTCACTTCCTCCGGAGCTTTGGCCAACCGCGCCGCGAGGTAGTGCAAGCCGAAGTTGCTCCAGCCGACCCCGATGAGAGGGTGAAGTTTAAAGATGCGGAGTGAGCCGATCCAGTAATGCCAGCGGAAGGTGAGGCTGATGTGGAGGAGCGAGCCGTGCGCCAAACCATGGCCGATGACGGCGGCGATGAGGAGCCCGAACAGCGTGACGCCGAGAAAGTAGAATCGACGGGCCTGCCCGGCCATCCAGGTGTGAAATCGCCAGATGAAGAGAAGCAGGAGAAGGGCGATGAAGGGGGTTGCAAAGGCGGTGCGGCTGCGGGTGTAGACCATGATCCACACGCCAAGAAGCATGACGAGGGCAACGGCGGTCGCGGTGGGGTCCAGCGGAGGTTTCGCGACATTCAGATCATTCGCGGAGTTCGCAGCGCTGCGGTGATCGCGCAGTCTTTGGATCAGCAGACCGGAAGAGACGACGATCAAAAGTGACAGCAGCGCGCCGAAACTATTCGGCGAGGTTTCGTACCCGAACATTTCCCCCTGCCGTATTTTCGCGACGAACTGCGTCGCGGCGAAGGAGCCTTCCCGCAGGCCATGCTGCTGAAGATATTTGTCTTTATTCTCCTCGAAATTTTTGATGAGGTCGGGCAGCTCGATGAATTTGTAATTCAGCCCGTGGATCGCGTAGATCGGCAGAAGCCCGAACACGACGGCGGCGACGAGCCGCAGTTTGCGCCAGTCGCGAACCAGTTGTGTCGCCGCCCACAACATCGCGGCGGCGGCGGCCCAATGGCCGGCGGTGATGAGCGCGGCGAATTTGTCGGCGGCCCACACGGTGCTCAACAGCATCCAACCGCTCAGCAGCGTCAGTGGAATCAGACTGCGTGGGCTGCGGAAGGTGAAAGGTTTATCGATGAGCCTTCGGAACAGCACGAGCAACGCCGGTACGCAGCACAGCAGATCCAGGCCCAGGCTGGATGCCGGGCCCGCGGCGTGGGGGACGACCTCGGAACCGGGTAGCACCTCGAACGGCTCTCGCAGAAATTCCTGCATCGTGCCGCGGGCGATCACCAGTGCCAGCATCATTCCGAAGGCAAGCCATTCGAGACGAAGAGGCCAGGAGCTTTTGGGAAGGGGACGCACTACGTTTGCATCGGTAAAGGGTGCTGTTCGAGCAGTGCCACCACGCACAGCACGAGAATCGTCTGCGTGAAAATCAGCAGGGCACCGAACGTCGAGCCGACGTGCGGCAGGATGATGGCGGCGATGCTGGTGGCGGCGGTGACGAGGTAGAGGCAGAGCACCGCCGTCCGCCGCGACATGCCGCGGGCGACGAGGCGATGGCTGAAGTGATTGGTGTCGCCGACGAACGGGCTTTTGCCGCGCGATAGCCGGATGACGCTCACGACGATGAAATCATACAGAGGCAACGCCAGCACGATCACCGGGACGAAGAGCGCATACCAGCCGTGGACGATATCTAAATCCGGCGGCAGGTAGGTGGTGCGAACGGTGAGCAATCCCAGCACAAACCCGATCAGCAGGCTGCCGCTGTCGCCCATGAAGATCGAGGCGGGGGGGAAGTTGAAGCAGAGAAATCCCATCAACGATCCCACCAGCATCGCCAGTATCGCCGGCACGAAATATTGACCGATGGACAGTGCGGTGATCAGAAAAGCCGTTGCGCAGATGGCGGCAATGCCGGCGCTCAGACCATCCATGTTGTCCAGAAAATTAAAGGCGTTGGTGATGATCCCGATCCAGAGCACGGTCAGTAGAATCGAAGGCAAAGCACCGAGACCGAGGCGGTGATCGAGATTGGTGAGCACGCGCAATCGAAGCGAAGGAGTTTGCCTTGCGAAAAGTTCCATTGCGACAACGAGCAGGGTGATGATGCTGAGTTGGATGAACAGTTTCACAAAAGGTCCGAGCGCACGGCGATCATCCCATAGCCCCAGCAGATGCATTCCGAGCATAGCCGACAGCACGCCGAGACCGAGGGGAATTTGTTGCCTGGCGCCGGACCAATACGCATTCAGCCTTATCGAGGGAGATGGAAAAAAAGCGACCGCCAGCATTGCACCGGCCAGCGGCAGGGCGATCCCCAGAAAAATGGCGATTCCCCCACCCAGCGGTTTTGAAACGTGATGAATTTTACGATGGCCGGGTTTGTCGACGAAGTTGATTTTTGGTGCGATGCGCTTGACGAGGTACGTGCTGACCCATGCAATTAGAAAGCTGACCAATGGCAGGCAGAGGATCGGCAGTTTCATGAATGACGGGCGAAGACACACCGGACCGCGATTAAGGCAGTTGCGATTGTAAGCGGGTGCAATCTTCCTGCAACTCTCTCAACTGCCGAAGAAGAACTCGATGATCCTCCTCATTGTGAACGCGCGCGATCCGTCGACGAAGATCCCTCGCCTCCAAATCCAGGCATTCAATCTCCGCAATGACATCCGATTCAGGATTGTAAACAGCACTCATCTGCTCTCCGTTGCAAAATAGTATGATCGATACCTTCATCGGCTGTCAAGTGAAATTAAGGCTAAAAAATCGTTTGCTCATAGCGCTCGCCTCTGTCTTTCCGGTCCCCTCCCCCCATGTATTCATGGGGGGAGGGCTAGGGTGAGGGGTCTTTCTTCGTCGCGAGAAAACGTTCCACTTCTCGACTCGGCAGAATTAAAATGCATAGCTCGTTAGCCCTAACGCTACAGCACCACTTACCCAGTGCGACCCAAAACAGCCACAGAGGACACGGACGACACTGAGACCGGTACAGAGAAAATGCAAAAATATTAATATGGAGAAAGGTATTCGTGGAGCAGGTGGCATGGGCGTCTCGCCCATGCTTTTTGGCTGAAGAAATGCATGGGCGAGACGCCCATGCCTCCTCTCTCCCAGTCCTCCCTTCGGATTGCTTCTCTGTGTCTTCCTTCGTGCCCTCGGTGGCGCCCTCGGAACATCGAATCGGCAAGTCGCGCCGCAGTGCTAACCCTCCCCCGAATTACCGGTGGGAGGAAACCGGAACTGAACTTGACGGTGTAAGCAGAACACCGTTTGACGTCTCCCCTCTCCCATCACAAACTATCTCACCTATGCCATTCCATCGTTCCGCACTCTGTTTTTTCTTCGTTGCGTTTAGTCTATCGGCTTGGGCGGTTGAGCCTGAAGTGATCGCGCTCTGGCCGCACTCGGCAGCGGTTGCGAATCTTCCGGAGGAAAAAATCGTCGATCGCGGCAAAGAGGGAAAGTTGGATCGGTCGATCACGAATGTGACGCAGCCGACGGTCACGGTTTATTTACCGCCCGCCGATCAAAGCAGCGGCACGGCGATCGTGATTTGTCCGGGTGGCGGGTATGGCGGGTTGGCGATCGACAAGGAGGGTCACGATGTGGCTCGGTGGTTGAACTCGATCGGGGTTGCGGGAATCGTGCTGAAATACCGCATGCCTCGACCGGCGGTAACCGGCGATGAAAAGCCCTGGCCTTTGCAGGATGCCGACCGCGCCATGCGGCTGGTGCGAAGCCGGGGCAGTGAATGGAAGATCAATCCCCAGCGCGTCGGCATCATGGGATTCTCGGCAGGGGGGCATCTGGCGTCCACCGTCGGAACCCATTTCACGCCCGCCCAGCCGACGGCCACTGACCCGCTCGAACATTTCAGCACCCGCCCGGATTTCATGATTCTCGCCTACCCTGTGATTACTCTGCGCGACCCGTTGGCCCATCGCGGTTCGCGAAATAATCTGCTCGGGCCGACTACCGATCCCCAGTTGATCAAACTCTACTCAAATGATGAACAAGTGACGGCACAGACACCTCCGACCTTTCTCGTCCACGCCAAAGATGATGGTGTAAAAGTTGAAAACAGCCTCCAATTCGCGGAGGCGCTAAAGCGCGCCGAAGTTCCATGTAAATTGCTGCTGTTCGACAAAGGAGGTCATGGATTTGGCTTGGGAACCAAAGGCGGCGAGCCCGCCGTGTGGCCGGCGAAATGCGAGGCGTGGTTGAAGGAGATGAAATTTTGATAGCCTCGTCTCGACGTAACTTTAAAGGGGCCGTTTCGTAAGGATCGAAACTCAGGACGAATCACAGCCCACGCGATTGTCTCGGTGTTTTTAGAGATTTCCATCCTATAGGCATGAATTGTGATTTTCTTACAACGTCATATTTGATTAGCACTTATGATCTAAGTGAATGGCATTCGGGGCTGTTTCAAAAAACCGGTGGCATGGGCGTCTCGCCCATGCCTTTAAGCCGAATAAGGAACGGGTTGTAAATAACTTAGGAACGGGCTCGAAATAACTTCCGCATAGGGGTCGGGTGCCACAGGTCGCGGTACTCCGAGACCTGTGCCGGCTTG
>JANXVV010000069.1 GCA_025351525.1 Humisphaera sp.
GCCTTCACCGATGGCACCAAGATGAACATCGAGCAGACGGTGGTCTGCAACGCCACCGGTTTGATCCCCGGTAAACGGGGGATGTTCGGGGTGAAAACCGATCAGAAAAATGCGATCAGGGATTTTGAGTCGAGCGGGGCACTGAATTCGATGCATGGAATCGTCGATTACACTTTGGGTGGTGACTTCGGCGGCGGTATATTCATTATCGCCCGGGCGGAGCATCCCCAGATGGTGCAGCCGTATTTGCGGTATTTGAAGATGGGTGATGGGCCGAATTACCTGTTTTTCAGGCCGTACCACCTGTGCCATATTGAGACGCCGTTGAGCGCCGCCGAGGCGGTTTTGTATCGTGAGCCGACCATCGCCCCTATGGGTCGGCCAGTGGCGCAGACCATCGCCGTCGCCAAGCGCGATCTGAAAGCTGGCGAGATGCTCGATGGCATCGGCGGCTTTAATCAGTACGGCCAGATCGACACCGTCTGGAACTGTCGCGGGCTATTGCCGATCGGTTTAGCCGACGGTGTGCGGGTGACGCGGGACATCAAGCTGGATGAAGCGATCCCACTCGATGCGGTCGAGCTGGATGAATCGAAATTGCTGACCCGGCTATGGCGAGAGCAGGAAAAGATGTAAAAAAAGTGGGGGAAGTGGAAGAAGTTGTTAGTGGTTAGTGAAGAAATGAATCGATCGTCAATGGCGGATGTGTGTTGAGAAGGAAGGAATCATGAAAGGCATTATACTAGCAGGCGGAGCCGGGACTCGGCTTTATCCGCTGACGAAGTGCATCAGCAAGCAGTTGCTGCCGGTGTATGACAAACCGACGATCTACTATCCGCTTTCGGTATTGATGCTGGCGGGGATACGGGAGATTTTGATCATCAGCACGCCGCGCGATCTGCCGCGCATTCAGGATTTGTTCGGCGATGGTTCGCAGATCGGTTTGACGATCAAGTATGTTGAACAGGCGCAGCCCAACGGCATTGCCCAGGCGTTTGTACTCGGGGCGGATTTCATCGGTGACTCGCCGGTGTGCCTGATTCTCGGTGACAATATTTTCTATGGCTCCGATCTGACGACAATGCTCGAGGATTCGGCCAAGCTCAATACCGGCGCGCGCGTCTTCGCGTATCAGGTGAAAGATCCGGAGCGGTATGGCGTCATCGAATTCGATCAAAAACTCCGGGCGTTGAGCATTGAGGAAAAACCGACGAAACCAAAGAGCAACTGGGCCGTGACGGGGCTCTATTTCTACGATGCAGGGGTGGTGAAAATCGCTCGCGATTTGAAGCCGTCGGCTCGGGGGGAATATGAGATCACCGATGTGAATCGCAAGTATCTCGAGCGCGGCCAACTTCACGCCGTGCCGATGGGCAGGGGAGTGGCGTGGCTCGATACGGGAACCTACGCCTCGCTGCTTTCCAGTTCCGTCTTCGTGCAGACGCTCGAAGAACGGCAGGGATTGAAGGTGGCGTGCATCGAAGAGATCGCGTTCGCGAAAAAATTCATCGACGCCGCCGGGCTTCGGCAGTGTGCCGACCATGCCGGCAAGAGCGAATACGGGCAGTATCTTCGGCGTGTGCTGAAGGATGCCGGCGCGGAGTGAGGGAAAAAAGTTGCCAGTTGTTAGTTGCCAGTAAAGGCAAAGAGCACTTGGTATTTACTGGCAACTGGCAACTAACAACTGGCAACTTTTTATGCGTTCTATTTTAGTCACCGGTGCCGCGGGGTTCATTGGCTCCAACTTCGTCCGCATGCTCGTCAATCGCGCCGAGCCGGTGAAGCTTGTTGCGTTCGACAAGCTCACCTACGCGGGCAACTTGGCCAATCTGGATGACCTCCTGAAAAAGGACAAACATCTCGTGTTTGTCAAAGGGGACATCTGCGATCAGTCAACCCTCGAGCGCGTGTGGGATGAGCACGGCATCACGGAAGTCGTCCATTTCGCGGCTGAAAGTCATGTCGATCGGAGCATTATCAGTTCCGGGCCGTTCATCCACACGAACGTTGTCGGCACCCAGGTGCTGCTCGATGTGGCCAGGGCGAAAAAGGTGGATAAGTTTCTTCAGGTCAGCACGGACGAGGTGTATGGAACGCTGCCGTATGATCAGAAGGAAGTGATGTTCACCGAGACGACACCGCTCGAGCCCAACAGCCCTTACAGCGCCAGCAAGGCGGCGGGGGATTGCCTGGTGCGGTCGTATTTCCACACCCATCACATGCCGGTGCTGACGACGCGGTGCAGCAATAATTATGGGCCGTACCATTTCCCCGAAAAACTGATCCCGCTGTTCGTCACCAATCTGATGGAGGGCAAAAAGGTGCCGCTCTACGGCGACGGTTTAAACATCCGTGACTGGCTCTATGTCGAGGATCATTGCGATGCCATCTGGACGGTGCTGAATAAAGGCCGATTCGGCGAGGTGTACAATATCGGCGGCAACAACGAGATCACCAACCGCGTGATTACGGAAACGATTCTTCGCGAGATGAATTGCCCGTGGGATCAGCATGTGACCTACGTTCAGGATCGGGCCGGGCACGATCGGCGGTATGCGATCGATGCGAGCAAGATCAAAAATGAGCTGGGATGGACGCCAAAACATCGCTTCGAGACGGCGATTAAAACGACGATCCAATGGTACCGCGACCACGAAGCCTGGTGGCGAAATGTCAAGAGCGGCGAGTATCTGAAGTACTACGAAACGCAGTATGTGAATCGGTAAACCCGGGGTATGGGCGTCTCGCCCATGCACCTGTTTGTAAACGACTCGATGGAATTCCGCATGGATGTGTACCGTTCAATCCTGATCACCGGCGGCGGCGGAATGCTGGCGCACGCCCTGGTCGATGCCCTGACAGCAAAGGGTCTGGCCGCCACTGCCGTGCGACGGGCGGAATGCGACATTGCCGATCCCGAGGATGTCACCCGCCTTTTTGAAAAGTACAACCCCAGCCTTCTCTTCAATTGTGCCGCACACACCGGGGTCGATCTCTGCGAGGATGAGCCCGATAAAGCCAATGCGATCAACGGTGAAGGCCCGGGAAATCTAGCTCGCCTTGCCCAAGAACACGGCACCAAGCTGGTTCACTTTTCAACCGATTTCGTCTTCGACGGACAAAGTGACCGCCCCTACAAACCCAATGACCAAACGCATCCTATTTCCGTCTATGGGGAAACTAAATTAAGGGGCGAAAAGCGGATTCAACAGGTCGATAGCCCGGATTGGCTTATCGTCCGGACCGCATGGCTATTTGGTAGGTATGGCAATTGCTTTCCGCAGACTATGGTTAAGATGGGTCAAGCAGGTCGGCCACTGAGGGTTGTAAGCGATCAATTTGGATCGCCCACTTCGACCGTCGATCTGTCGGAAGCAACTTTGGAACTTGTCGATCGGTCGGCAGGTGGATTATTTCATATCACTAATTCAGGCATCACGAGTTGGTACGAATTTGCCCAAACGACCCTGCGGGAATTTGGAGTGGAGGCAGATCTGGCACCTCTTACAACGACGGAGTGGGTGAAACTTCGTCCAAAGCAGGCCAAACGTCCGTTATACAGTGTGTTGGATGGCGAAAAATACACCGCCATCACCGGCAAAACCCTGAGGCATTGGACTGAGGCTTTGAGCGACTATCGAACCCATTCTTAAAGGGTCTAACTCACGTAAAGTTCAATGAATCGAGCCGGCTTGGACGATGGGAAGAATATCGGCACAGAACCAAGCCTTCCACCGAGTTTGCGGAAACGTTTGTACGTTTGATTTGTGAGCCATCGTGCAGTCGCCCAGATGGTAAAAATATTTTGATGTTCAGGCGAATCATAATCTGCTAACGTGTCACGCGTGGGTGATGAAATACGCGGAGGGCACAGGTCTGAAAGTCGAGAAAATACGCTATTCGACCGGCATGATTTGTAAGCGGTGCGAAAGCGAAGAATGTTAAGTCATTCTTCATGGGAAGGGACAGGTTTTAAATGAAAGCAGTTGTATTAGCGGGCGGGCAAGAGTTCGGGCAGTGCCCGCTCTCCCGTCAATTGCCGAGGGCTTTATGGCCGTTGGTCGATCGCCCCATCATCGAACATGTGCTCGGCGTTCTGCGACGTGCGGGGGTCGGTCAAATGGCGATCAGCGCCAACGGTCGCACCCATACCATCGCCGCCAAACTCGGGTACAATCCGGCTCCCGATATCACCATCCATTACAGCGAAGATGCCATGCCGCGCGGGGCGGCGGGCTGCATCAAAGATTGTCAGAATTGGCTTGGAAACGAATGTTTCATCGTCGTCCACGGGGCCAGCCTTCTGCTGGATTTGGACCTTCATCATCTGCTCGAAGAACACCGCAAGAGCGGGGCGACTTTAACCGTCGCCGCCACCGCTGAAAATTCCACCGGCAAGGATCTGGACCGCCTTCTCGCCCTCAAACCCGCCGGCCTTTATATCTGTGAACCCGATGTCTTCCCCTTCATCAAAACCAAGGGGTATCAGGACATGAAAGAGCAGTTGATTCCGCGACTGACCGAAGCTGGGTTGAAGGTGCAGGCGGTGCCGATCAGCGGGCGGATTGTTGCGGTTCGGAATGAGGAATGGTATTTGAACGCGATGGTCGATCTGCTGAACGATCCGCAGCATCGCAAGGCGTTTGTCGAACATTTACCGAGCAAATTGCCGGGGCTTTGGATCGATCCGACCGCTTATGTACACCCGCAGGCGCGAGTGATCGGGCCGGCTTATGTCGGTCCCGGCGCCAAAATCATGGCTGACGCGGTGGTCATCGGCCCGGCGGTCATCGGAGAAAATTGCGAAATCGCCTCCGAAGCGGTTGTCCATGAGTCGATCCTATGGAGTGACAGCAAAGTTGGCCGGGGCGCGATGGTCGAGCAGGCGATATTGGCTGCCAAAGCCTTCGTGTCTCCCGGCATCGAGATTCGCGGTTCAATCGTGCTCGATACGGCTTTAAGCAGCGCTGAACGTCAGAGCCTGAGCAGCAGCACCGATCTCACCGCGTCGGAACTTAACGGTTCCGGCAACCCCCGCTGGTGGAAGAGGTGGTTTAAAGGAAGCTCCTCGTCCAAGCAGACGACGAACATCGAGTGATGGAGTTCGTTCTAAGACTTTGAAAAGATGGTAGCATGGGCGTCCCGCCCATGTGTTTTTAGTGCGAAAAACATGGGCGAGACGCCCATGCCACCTGTTTTCAATCGACCGTTGAGATTGCCATCGGATTTAATATGAGCGATTCCCGTCCCATTCAACGATACACCAGCACGCCTGCCGGAAGCAATCCGGTGGGGTCGATCATGACGCCGCAAGGCCCGGCGATTATTCAGATCATCGATATGCCGACCGGTCTTGGACCTTTGAATTATCAGAGCGGCCCGAGTCAGCGGAAACCGGGCGGGATCAACGTGGTCGGCGCGGTCATTCGCCGTTGGTGGCTGGTGTTGCTGGTGTTTGGGATCATCGGCGGCGGGGCGTACTTTGCCGGGGCGAATCTGGTCAAGCCTCAGTTTGAAGCGCGGGCGAAGGTCGGTTTTATCGATTATAATCCCAGCCCTTCCGGGGGTCCTGGGTTGGCGTTTTCGACCATCCATCGCGCGCTACTTCTCGTAAACTCACGCGACATGGTGCTTCATGCCGCTGCCGACCCTCAGCTTCGAGCGGCACTTCCTCGCATTTTCAAAATTGATCTGAAAGATGCCGCTCAGCAGGCGGCTCTACTGAGGGATGCCCAGAACTTCGTCGAAATCCCCGACGAAGGCACCAAAGGCAGTGGCGTTCTCGATGTGGTTGCTCTCCAGTCGACTGCAGAACAAGCCGCTGCCGTCTCCAACGCCTATGCAGGTTCGCTGCTTTGGTATTGTGAAACGTCCGTCAACGATTCGAACAAAAAGGTGTTGTCCAGTTTGCAGAATGAATTGAACAACGGGCAGGAGCATGTCGCCGCGCTCTTGAATCAAAAAGCGAAGCTGCTGGCGGATAATAATTTCGAAGTGAATTCGCAGTCTCAGATTGCGGTGCTGCACCAGATCGCGGTGCTGAAAGACAAAGCGATTGAAGCCGAAGTCGCCTCTGCGGCCGCTCAGGCGCAGGTTGAACGGTTGATGAAGAATGCCGAGGAAAGTCCCGGCTTGAAGCTCCAACGCCAAGACATTTTGAAGGCGGAAAAAGATCGGGATACGCTGCTCAAAGGTTTGCTTGAACAGATGGGAATTGCTTTCTCAAAACTGTCCGAGTTACGCAGTCTGGGAATGAAGGATGAACATCCCGCCATCATTGCCGCTCAGGCGAATATTGACCGATACACCAAGGCAATCACCGATCGGGAAGATGAAATCGCCGTCATTATCAATAGGCGACTGGACGAGCAATTCAAGTTGAAATCTCAGGATACTCTGGAACAGGCAAAAGCCGCGAAGGAGAATGCCGAGCAACAGTTGGTCCGAGTCAACGCGGAAATGGCGAAGCTGAGTTTGGAAGCCGGCAAGCTTGCGGTTGTGAAGAACAAGGTTGAAGTGCTGGAAGCTGAAGCCGTCGAATGGACGCGGCGCAATCAGGAAAACAGTTCCGCCCTTACGGCCGCTCGCCTCAGCATGGTGACGGCCCCGAGCGCCGTGTTTCGTCTGGAACAACCTGCCGTTGCGATTCTAAAAGAAGACAAGCGCATCAAGGTCCAAGCCGGTGGGCTGGTCGGTGGATTGTTCCTCGGCATTCTGCTGGCCCTATTGGTCGACAAGTTCGACAAACGCCTTCGCGACCCGCGCGATATCGAACCTCTTTTCGGCACCCCTCTTTTAGGTTGCATACCGCGGATTCAGGAATTGAAACGGATTAAGGGCGATCAGGCCCGCAATCTCATTGCCGAGGAATTCCGCATCATCCGTACCCAGGTGTTGTTCGGGAATCCGAATCTAAGTCATAAGCTGATCGCCGTCACCAGCCCCACGCCGGGCGATGGCAAAACTTCTCTGGCGGTGAATCTGGCGATCTCGATCGCCAAGGCCGGTCGCCGGGTATTGCTGATCGATGGCGACCTCCGCAAGCCGGATGTGCATCGCGTGTTCAACCTGCCCGATTCTCCCGGCTTCGCCGAACTGGTTCAGGGCAGCCATGAACCGGGCGCGGTGATCAAGAAGAGTGAGATCGACGGGTTGGACATTCTGCCCGCCGGCACGCCGCTGACTCGGCCAAGCGAATTGCTTTCCCGCCCCGAAATGGCGCGATTATTATTGGCGCTCGGCGATATGTACGATCATATCGTCATCGACACCGCTCCTCTGCTGCCGGTGAGCGACACGCATGTGTTGGCCGGGATGGTCGATGCGGTGATCGTGAGCTTTAACGCGGAAGTGGATCGCGATACCGTGTCACTGACGCAGGATATCCTTCGCCGCAGCCGGGCGAACGTGATCGGGACGGTGATGAATCAAGTCAAGTATCGCCAGAGCGGCAGCTATCAGCGCGGCAAGACCGCTTACGACAGCTACTACAACAGCCCGCGCGGCGCGCCGAAAACCGATAAGCTGGTCACTGTCGTGAAATAATGCAATTTCGTTTCGCTTGTAGCCCATGCTACGAGAAGACTCTAAAGCCTTTTAACTCGTGAGTATCATCGAAACCATCCCGACCGTCCCGCCGTCCCTGTCCTCGCGCGCGCCGGTTCGCAGCCAGCATCAAGCCATCGTCATCATCGAGCGGCGTATGGCTCGCCAGGGTGATCCCAAGGCCAATCAACTGGTCCCCGGCTGGCAATGGACGCTCGGCAACGCCCGAGTGGGGGAACTGTTCGATCAACTCTTCGCCGACTCCAAAATCACCTGGTCCTCGCTTGTCGTCCCTGAAGAAAGCACCGAAACGTTTGCCGCGTTGAGTCCCCATCTTGCTGCGCAGCACCCGATGGTTGCCTACGATGGAACGCTGCAGATTCGTTCTACTTCCCTTACCGCCAAACCGGATGATGGCGAGCCGGTTTACCTGATTTTCAACGGCGACTGCTTCCCGATCTGCGATCTCTCGGATGCCATTCTCGTCCACCGCCAAAACCGCTGCGATGCGACATTGATCGATTTTCCGCAGCGAAATAAAAAGGGTTACGACGAGAAGATTCAGTTCGAGAAAGATGGCCGGGTCAAGCGGGTGAATCGTTCGTATGAGGAGCGCGAAAACGCGCTTCGCATTGATCGCGACTGGCCGATCCTGATCATTTTGTCGGCGGATGCGATGAAGGCGCTGCTTGAAGTGTCGCTGCCGCACCGCATCAATCAATGGCCGGCGGCGATGCTCCGTTCCGGGTTGCTCGTGCGCGGCAGCACCATCCCCGGTCGCTGCTTCAGTCTTCACGATCGCGAACATCTGTTCGAGATGAATGAAATGATGCTGCGCCTCAAGCCCCATTGGCTGGCAAACGCCGGCGGGTTGGTGGACCAGGGCGAACGGATCTGGGTCGGGAAAAATGTCCGCATCGACAGCAGCGCCAATCTGCTCGGGCCGATCGCGATCGGTGACAATGTGGAGATCGGGCCGGATGCCGTGGTCGTCGGTCCCACCACGATCGGGCGCGGCAGCACCATCGGTGCGGGGATCGTCCTGAAGCGATCCGTCGTGATGCCGGATACCACGCTGGCCGGCGCGACTTTCAAAACGCACGCCATTTCGCAGGCCATCATGTTGGGCGGCGATACCCCGACGATCCAGGCTCTCACGCCGGATCAGGGATCGACGAAATTGTCAGACATTCGATCCATGTCCGTGGATCGCCCGATCAAACTTGAAACGGTGTTGGAAGGCGGAACCACCCCCGCGCTGACTGGTGCCCGCTATGGCGCGTTTCTCACCGCCAAGCGCGTGTTTGATGTGATCGGGGCCTGCGGCGCGCTGCTGCTGACCGCGCCGTTTTATCCGTTCATCATGCTGGCGATCTACATCAATTCGCCGGGCGATCTGTTTTTCGGTGCGGTACGACAAGGCCGCGGCGGGAAGAACTTCAAGTGCTGGAAATTCCGCACGATGGTCGTCAACGCCGAAGAGATCAAACGCAAGCTGATGATTCAGAACGAGGTGGATGGCCCGCAGTTCAAGATGAAGAATGACCCGCGCATTTTCTTCGTCGGTCGCTGGCTGCGCAAATTGAACATGGATGAATGGCCTCAGTTCTGGAACGTGCTGGTCGGCGAGATGAGCATCGTGGGCCCGCGCCCCAGCCCGGAAAAAGAAAACCAGATGTGTCCCGCCTGGCGCGAAGCCCGTTTGAGTGTGCGGCCGGGAATCACCGGTCTCTGGCAGGTCAGCCGACGCCGCGACCGGGGAGAGACGGATTTCCAGGAATGGATTTATTACGACGTTCAATACATCAAGAAGCAGTCGTTCTGGTTGGACATCAAGATTTTCCTGAAGACCTTCCTCGTCGCCATCGGCGGTGGGCAGTGAATAGCGGCGTGCTGAAACTGGTGGCATGGGCGTCCCGCCCATGCATTTTCCATCAAATTGAACGGTGCGTGAATAAACTCCATGTTTTCAAAAGCGCGGGGTGCCACAGGTCGCGGTACTCCGAGACCTGTGTCTTCTTTGTGTCCGAAAAGCT
>JANXVV010000083.1 GCA_025351525.1 Humisphaera sp.
ACCGAAGCGGAAGCGGTCGTACATGTTTCCCAACACACCGGCGAGCAAAAGCCCGAGGACGAATTGGTAGAATCGCTGTCGGCCACTGGTGGTGAACAGATAGGAGAGGAAGAAAATCGCCGCCAGCGAGATCACCAGAAAGAGCCAGCGCTGTCCCTGCCCGAGCCCGAAGACCGCACCTTCATTGACGGTAATCTTGAAATGAAGCCAGCCCGGAATCAGATCATAACCATCCGTGGCGACCAGATCGGCGCGGGAGTCGACGAACCAATGGCGATGGCCATCCATCCCCTTGCCCTGGTAAGGTTCACCCGAGGCTAAGCGTGTGAAAGCCAGGTGCTTGGTCCACAAATCCAGCCCCAAACCGACGACCGTGGTGAGTAGGAACCGGGCCAGCGCGGCGGGGGAACGGAGGTTCGCGGTGGGGATGGCCGTCAAGGTCAAACTCTCCGCACCATACGCTGTTCGAGCTTTCGGGCATGTTCGATCGAATAGCGCGCCCAAGGCTGCGCCTCCAAGCGCGGCTTGCTGATCGGCTCGCGAGTTCCCTCACATAAACCGTAGGTGCCATCCTGAACCTTCGCCAGCGCGTTGTTGATCTCGCGAAGCAGATTGCGGTCTTTTTCCATGAGGCCGAGCGTAAATTCCTGCTCGTAATTGTCAGTGCCCATATCCGCCATGTGGATCGGCAGGTTGGACAGGTTGCTGTTCCCGCCGCGTTGCAGGGCTTCGCGCTCCATGGAACTCATGTCCCCGACCAACTCGCGCCGTTTGGCGAGCAGCATGTCGCGGAAATGTTCCAACTCGGCCGTGCGAATGCCCGCCTGATTTTTGGCGGGCTTCATGTCGGTGGGGACCGGCGTGGGGACCGGGATTCCTTTCCGCTCGGCTTCCTTGCTCTTTTTCATCGGCTTCTCAACTTTTTTCCCGGGCTTCGTCTCCAACTGTACGACGCCGTTCGTGACGGGTTTGAGAGGAACCTTAGCCGCCGCCATCACCGGCATTTTTGCGGGAGAGACGGCGGGTGTCTTGGCAGGGATTTTCGACGGAAGTTTGCTCGATGCCGCCGCGCGCACCGAAGCTTTCAGGGGCGCTTTCACGGGCGCGTTTACCGGCTTCACCGATTTGACGGCCGCCACGGGTGCGGCAGGTTTTGAGAGTGATTTAGATTGTTTTTTAGAGGTCATCACCGCAGCCGATTTCGGCTTCGGCTTCGTGACCGATTTCTTCGCAACGACCTTGACCACCGGCCGCTTCATGGCGGGCCGCGCCTTGGAGGATGCGGATTTCTTCGCCTTACTCTTAGCCGCAACCTTACCCGACTTTTTCGCGGACGGTTTCACCGCGCTTTTGGCGACGGGCTTTTTCACGGGTTTGACCGGGGGTCGAGCAGGCTTCGACTTGCCGGATTTTTTCGCCTTTGCCTTGCTCGCCGCGCGGTCGGACTTCTTTTCTTTCGAGGGCTTCTTTTTCGATGCTTTTGCCACGCAGTATCCCTCTTTCATATCTTGAGTTGCAGGTTCCAAAACCTAAGCCCTGCCACACTACCCGTTCATTGCGGGTTCGTCAAATTCACCGCCCTGCGATTGACAGCCTGCGGATGACCATTACATTGTCCCATCCCATGAAAATCAGCCTCGAATGGCTTCACAGCTATCTCCCCGGTGCGCTCGACCCTCTTGCCGCCGGCGATGCGCTTACGCACGGCGGCCTGCCGGTCGAGATTTTTGAAAAGCACGGCGAGGATGATGTCGTCGACGTGGAAGTCACCAGCAATCGCAGCGATTGCCTTTCACACCTCGGCATCGCCCGCGAATTGGCCGCCCTGCTCAACCGCCCCTCGCAGGACGTCCATCCCACCGCCCGGGAATCCACCACTAAAACTTCGGAGTTCGCCGACGTTCAAATCGAGGCGCTCGACCTGTGTCCCCATTACACGGCCCGCATCATCCGCAACGTCAAAGTCGGCCCGAGCCCGGATTGGATGGTTCGCCGCCTGCAGGCGGTGGGACTGCGCACGATCAACAACGTGGTCGACGTGACGAATTACGTCATGTTCGAGATGGGCCAACCGCTGCACGCGTTCGATTTCGATCGACTCACCGGGGGAAAGATCGTCGTTCGCCGGGGCAAAGCGGGTGAAAAGTTCGTGAGTCTGGATGGTAAAACCCACACCCTTTCAGCGGCGATGCTGGTCATTGCCGACGCTGAAAAGCCGGTCGCGCTGGCGGGAATCATGGGGGGGCTCGAGAGCGAGGTGGATTTGAAAACGACGACGATCCTGCTCGAATCCGCCCGCTTCGATCCGCTGGTGATTCGTAAAACCGCAAGAGCCCTCGCGATGAAGAGCGACAGTTCCTACCGCTTCGAGCGCGGCATCGATCCGACGCTGCCGGAGCGGGCCGCCTTGCGCGCGGCGCAGCTCATTCTCGAAATCGCCGGAGGTGAATTGCTGGCCGGCCGGGTCGAGGCCGGGGCGAGCGGTTACACGCCGAAGAGGCTTGTATTGCGTTTGTCGAAGTTGCAGCGAGTGTTGGGAATGGAGGTCGCTCCAAACGAAGCCGTTGCCGCCTTGGGTCGTCTGCAATTTTCACCGCGATTGATCGGCGAAGAGATCGAGGTCACCGTTCCGCACTGGCGGCTCGATATCAACATCGAGGTGGATCTGGTTGAGGAAGTGGCCCGCATTCTGGGGTACGCGCGCATTCCGATGCGCGATGAGATTTCGATCCGACTGCAACCGGCCGACCCCGCCGCCAAGGCGGTCGCCGCGCTGCGCGACATCCTGGTTGCCGCCGGATATTTTGAAGCGGTCACGTTCAGCTTCGTGAGCGATCTGCTGGCGGAAGATTTCAAACCGACCGATGCCGCCGCCCTCGCCCGCGCCGATGCCGCCGTCCGCAAGGCCGATGCGAATCTACGACCGAGCATTCTGCCCGGCCTGCTGGAAGCCGTGGCCCGCAACGAGAACAACGGGAATCTCGGGGCGAAACTTTTCGAGGTCGGTTCGACGTTCTGGATTGACGCATCGACCTCCCATCAGATCACCGAACGCCGTCAACTGGGGATCGTGGGTTCGTCCGATCTTCGCGAAGTTCGCGGCGTGGTTGAATCGCTGTTGGCAAAATTGGACCCGCATCGCGCGATGCGCCTCGTGCCCAACCCTCACTCCGGTTACGCGAGGGGCGCGTGCGGGCGCGTGGAATGGGGTGGCCGGTTCGTTGGCCGGATTGGCCCGATCGACCGCCCGATCGCGGAGAAACTTTCCCTGCGAGAGCTGCCGGTCCTGGCCGAGCTGGACATGGCTGAATTGCTCGCTGGATTGCGGCCCATCGCAAGGCTCAAACCCCTCCCCAAATTTCCCGGCATTTCCCGCGATCTCTCGCTCGTCGTCCCCGATGCGGTGCCCTACGAGCAGATCGAAACGCTCGTCACCTCGCTGCAACTCGAACATTTGGAAAGCCTGGAATTTATCACCACCTATCGCGGAAAACCGCTGGCGGCGGGATCAAAAAGCGTTACGGTCAAGCTGTCGTTCCGCTCGTCGGAAAAGACGTTGGCGAGCGAGGATGCGGATGAGTCGTTGAGAAAAGTGATCGATGTTGCGGGGGCGCAGCTACAGGCGACGTTGCGAGTGTGAGAGGTTTAATTCGACTGCGATTTTTTTTAGCGGCTGTGCCGAAGGCACGCGTTTTTTTTCTACTCCGAAGAACGCGTGCCTTCG
>JANXVV010000112.1 GCA_025351525.1 Humisphaera sp.
AAGTCAACAAAAAGCAACGTCATGAAGCCAAACGAAAAGCCAAACGACTCGCAGTTCGCAGGCAGGATTCGATCAGCCCCGTCAAACGACTGAGCGATGCCAAAGGTGAGATCGATTGCTGGTCATCAGGCGACTTTGAGATCATGGGCCAGATTCAGATCTTCGCCTACAAGCAAGCCGCGGGCCTGTTCGGTGTCGCCTGCTTCCTCGTGGATGAAGGTGTCGTCGGACTGAAGGATTCATGGGTGCGCCTCGGTGTGGATCGCAAAGAATTTCAGCGAATGCTCGACGCGGGCGCAGGGAGCGGCATCCGCATGCGCCGCGTTGCAATCGAGGAAGCCCTCCGCTGGATCGCCGGCGGCGCCCGATGGGCTCACGACAACGGTATGAGGCTGCCCAAGGATTGGCTCAGGCACGCCTCGATGCTCGGTGCCATCGGAGATTGGAAAAACGCCGATGTGTCCGAGTTCGCCATGGAATTTGCCGGCCACCCCGAAGACCTCCGCCGGCGACTCATCGGTGAATCGGTCGGCTCCTTCCTCGCGCGCGATGACATCCGTTTCGTCCTGAATAGTGCCGCGCCGTACAAGGATCAGCGGACAGGCGAATACGCTTCGGATTTGAATGACGACGCGTTGGATGACGAGGAAGCCGAGGACGACCTTGAGTTGCCGGACGAGACGACTGGGGCATTAAACGCGTTGGGCGCGCGCATCGAAATGGTCGCCGTCCCGCTGGCCCCCGCGACGCAAGAATGGCTGGCGGTCCGGAATGAAGTCGGCTCGCCGGAACTGGCGGAGGCGTGGCAATCCGTGATCACCTCATCTCTGCTTGCCGTTGCCGCCATGCCGAATGCGTCACATGACGAGATTTGGAAAAGCACGATTGAGCTGCTTGAAGAGAGCATCCGCCAAACTGATCCTTCGGCGGTCACGGAGCGGAAACGAGCGGTCGAGCAGATGCTGAGGCATTTGAAAGCCGACAGCGCGCCGTTCGTGGCAGCCGTCAAGGCTCTGTCGCCGACCGGGGAGCCTTCACTGCAATAACGCCAATGGTTTATTGGAGATTTCCCCCGGCGTGCCGGGGGCTATGTAGGGCGAAGGGAGTTTTTTTCTTCCAGTTTGGAGCGATGCGATCGGGATAGCACACATCGTGGCAGGCTACTTTTCCGCGAGCATCGAAATCAAATCCGAATCCGGCCCCATTGCCAGCCGTTCCAATCGGAATCGGTCGGCAGACGGCAGCGTGACGACTCCCCCGCCATACAGGCACGCCGCTCGGTATCCTACTTTTTTGAGCATCGTTTCGGAGAAGGCAAAATCATTTCCCGCGTCGCCGTAGGGATAGGCGAAGAATTCCACGGTGCGACCGAGTTTGGCCTCAAGGGTTTCTTTCGACCGTCGCAGTTCCATCTCGTGCTGTTCGGGGGTGAGCGTGGAGAACGAGGGATGGCTGACGCTGTGCGATTCGACCGCCACGCCGTAGCGCTCGAGATTGAGCAGATCGTTCCAGTCGCAAATTTCCTCATCGGGTTCCTGCCCACCGGAATCCCAGACGTTCATGCCGCCGATATAGTTGGTCGGCACGAAGACCACGCCGGGGACACCGAGGCGAATCATCACCGGCAGTGCGGCGGTGAGATTGTTCCGGTAGGCATCGTCGAAAGTGATTAACGCGGATTTGGCGGGGAGGGAAGACGGATCGTCCAGGCCGCGATAAAAGCGGGGTAGATCGAGAAATTCGTAACCGCGCTCGGCGAGCAGCCGAAGTTGCTGCTCGAAGATTTGTTTAGAGATGTAGTACCAGGTCTCCCAACCCCCGGGCAGGGGAGGGCCGATTTTGTGATAGCTGAGGATGGCGACTTGGGGACTGGGTGGATTCATTGCTGAGAGCCTCGTTGTGGCACGGGCTTCCAGCCCGTGTTTGCGATTTAAAGCATAAAAAATCGCTACAGATTAGATTTTGTTTTCGCACTTGCCCGCCGACACGGGCTGGAAGCCCGTGCCACGATCCGTTAGATCCCAGAGAAATTATCACTCACTTCCCCGCGCTCCATCCGCCGTCGATGATCAGCGCGCTGCCGGTTATGAACGCCGACTCATCGGCGGCAAGGTACAGCGCCGCGGCGGCGATCTCGCGCGGTGTACCCATCCGGCCAATCGCCTGCGTCGATTTCATCTCGTCATACGCCTTCACCGGATCGGGATACTCCGCGATTCTCGCCGTCACCCACGGCGTTTCCACCCGGCCAGGACAGATGCAATTGATCCGCACCTGCGATGCCGCGTGATCCAACGCCATGCACTTGGTCATGCCGACAATCGCGAACTTTGTGGTGGTGTACGCGAAGCGATCCCGCACGGCAATGATCCCGGCGATCGAGGCGAGGTTGATGATCGACCCGCGCTTGGCCCCGATCATCGCCGGCAAAAAAGCCCGGCACATGAACATCGTCCCGCGCACGTTGACGGCGTACAGCCGGTCGAGATCCGTCGCCGTCGTCGTCAACACCGTGCCGACGCTACCCACGCCGGCGTTGTTGACCAGCACATCGCATCGATCTTCATTTTCAGCATGGACGAGTTTCATACATCGCCCGCATGAAGCTTCATCCGACACATCGACCTGAATGAATTGCGCAAGTTTCCCGCGCTGCCGAATCATTTCCGCCACCGCCGCGCCCGAAGTATTATCAATTTCCGCGACATACACCTTCGCGCCGGCGTCGGCAAACACCTCCGCAATCGCCGCCCCGATCCCCGAACCGGCACCGGTGACGACCGCCACTTTTCCCGTCAGATCGAACATACTCGCTCCGTTTGGCTTGTGGCGTTGCGGGCCGGCCGCATAATGATCGACCCCATGCCGCAAGACCACCTGCAAATCGGGCTCGAACATCACCGCAATGGCCGGTTGACGCAAGCGCAGTCCTCCTACCGCACCCTGCTTCAAATCGAACCGGGCAACGCCGATGCAATGCACTGGCTCGGCGTGCTGCACTCGCAGGCGGGGCAGTGGGACGAGGCGGTGCATTGGCTCGAGCAGGCCGTGGCGGTTCGGCCAGGGGAAGCGGCGTTTCTGCACAATCTCGGGCAGGCTGCGCTCAACAGCGGGCGGTTTCATCAGGCTGTCGCGGCGTTTGAAGCGGCGGCAGTGTTCGACCGCGAGCGGGCGGACCTGCGATACTTTCTCGCACTCGCCCTGCTGTCGCGCGGCGCGGCCGACGATGCCGAGGAAGCCGTCATCGCCCTACGGCAGGCCGGTTTGCTGGACATGGATTCCCCCGATCTGCATCGTCAACTCGGAGCCGCACTTCTCGCGACTCATCTGCCCGATGAAGCCATGACTTCACTTCGCACCGCGATCGAAAAAGATCCGAATGATTCACCGGCGCGATACCTGCTGGCGGTCGCACACCGAAAAAAAGGGGAGACCAATGAAGTGCGAAAAAATCTGCTCAAAGCGCTGGAAATCGATCCCGCCTTTTCGCGCGGCTGGTGTGCGCTGGCGGGCCTGGAAATGGACGGGGAGAATTATGCGCACGCCATCGCGCTGTATCGTCGAGCCCTGGCGGCCAAGCCCGATGACCCGGCCACTTTGAATGCGCTGGGCCAAGCGCTGTTGCTGACTGGCAAGCCGGAAGAGTCGATGACGGCGATGCGACAAGCGGTACGCGCGAGTCGAGGCCAGACCGTAAGTGCTGTCGGCACAATTGCCGATCTGGAGCGGAAAATCACGCCCGATCAAACCGGTGCCGAACTGCATTACACGCTGGCGACGGTGACGAATCTGACCCCGCCGGCGCGGATTCCCTCAGTGCTTCTGGCCGATCTTTTCGACCGCTACGCGGATGGATTTGATGAGCATCTGCGGGATAAGTTGCAATACCGGATGCCGGAAATGATCGCCGATGCCATCGCGGCGGCTGAACCGACCCGGCCCATGGACATCCTCGATCTCGGTTGCGGCACGGGCCTATGCGCGCCGCTGCTGCGCCCGTGGGCCAGTGTGCTGTGCGGCGTCGATCTATCCGCCGCGATGATCGAGCAGGCCAAGGCCCGCAACCTGTACGACCGGTTGGAAATCGCCGATCTCGTCACGGCGATGACAGCGTCGGAGCGATGCTTCGATCTGATCGTCGCCGCCGACGTGCTGATTTATCTCGGCGACCTGTCGCCCGTCTTTGAATCCGCCGCCCGCTGCCTGCGCCCGGGCGGCCTCTTCGCCTATTCCGTCGAGGCCGGGGGCGGGGAACGATATCACCTCCAGGGTAAAAGTTTCCGCTTCGCGCACGCCAAACCCTACCTGCGGAAGCTGGCAGCGATGTATGGTTTTCAGGAGGAATCGTTCGACCTGGTCGCCGGCCGAGTGGAGGCGAATCAACCGGTGGCGACGTTTATGGCCGTGCTGCGACTGCCGCTCATTTAGCCGGTCTCGCTTGCGAGCCGCGCCCGAGCAATCCGCCCGCCAGACGCGCCTCGCAAGCGAGACGGCTAAATAATAAGGAGGCTCTCATCCTTCGACATTTCAACATTCGTTCTTCGTCATCGATTCGTCATTCGAATTTTGTTGTTCGTCATTTGACCGACTCCTCTGGGAAGCGGACTTTGATTCCGGCGATTTCCCGGCGTAAACGCCGAGCTATATGAAAGAAAACTTGATCTTTCTCCCCCACCCCTTATTCTCCACCGCTTACTTCTATTTGGAGGCTCTTTGGCTCACCTTCGTCCATTGAATGCGATCCACTTTTCCCGTCGGGATGGGTCGGATGTGTCGAATCTAATTGCGCCGCCGTTCGATGTGCAGGATGAGGCGTCGAAGGCGGCGCTGCAGGCGAAGGATCCGCACAACATTGTAAATATCGACCTGCCGCATTTGCCTCCGAAGGCGGCGGGGCCGCTGGAAAAATATGAGTCGGCCAACACCACGCTCGAAGCCTGGCTCAATCGCGGCGTGTTGATTCAGGACACGCGGGCGGCATTTTATCCGTATCAGCAGACCTATGAATTGAATGGCCGGTCGCACCACCGCAAGGGATTTTATGCGCTGGTGCGGCTATCCCCTTTCGGGCAGGGGCAGGTGGTGCCGCACGAGAAAACGTACAAGGGAGCGATCGAGGATCGGCTGGCTTTGATGCGCGCGACGCGCTGCCAATTGTCGCCGATCTTCGGTTTATACAGCGATCAGCGGAAGGAGGTCGCGGGACTTTTGTATCAGAACCTGGGCCGACCCGAATTGAGCGCGACGCTGGATGGCGTGAAGAATGAGTTGTGGTCGGTGACGGACAGCGAAGTGGAGAATCAGGTCATCGATCGGATGGGGACCAAGCCGGTGTATATCGCCGATGGGCATCATCGCTATACGACGGCGCTGGCGTATCAGAAGGAAATGGAAGAGCAGAACGGCGGGCCGTTGCCGGCGAATCACCCGGCCAACTTCTGCCTGTTCGTGCTGATCGCGATGCAAGATGACGGACTCCTCATCCAACCCACTCACCGATTGATCGGCGGGCTGGACTGGTTCGACATCGACGCCTTCAAAGCCGCGTTGGGCGATCAGGCGGAGATCATCGACACGAAGCTTGCGCCGGAGATGGTGGCTCAATGGGCGCAGGAAGAATTGCCGAAAAAGCCGCCGCATACCTTTGGCGTGTACGATGGGCGGTCGAAAAATCTCTTCGAGTTACGGCTGAAAAATCCCGACGTGCTGGCGACGTTGGAATCCGCCCAGAGCGAAGCCTGGCGGCGGCTGGACGTGTCGATTTTGCAGCGATATCTGTTGGAGGAATTGATTCAACCGAGTTTTGCCGACGGGAAAGAGGTCATTAAGGGATACACCGCCGACGCGCGGGCGATTGTAAATCAGGTGGATGGCGGCACCTATCAGATCGCGCTGCTGCTGCAATCCACACCGTTGCACGCGTTGGAAGAGCTGGGGAAGCATAACGAGGTGATGCCACAGAAGAGCACCTATTTTTTCCCGAAACTGGCGACGGGGATGGTGATCAACTCACTGAGGTGAGAGGCGTTCGTATCGATTCATACAGCCCCGCGTTTACGCGGGTGAATTTTTCCCGGTGGGGAAATTTCCAGTTTCACGACGGTTTACCGGCTTAAACGCCGGGCTGTTTGTCGATCAGGCGAAGGCCTTCTGCACCGCCGCCCGAGTTTTATCGAACGCCATCTGCGCAACTTTCACCGGGCTTTGCTTCCAGTAATCCTTGTTAAAAAGTTCGACGGACAGGTGCCCTCGCCAACCGATATCCCGCAAAATGTGAAACAGATCGGTCAATGGGGCAACGCCGTCACCGGGGTACACGCGCTGGGCATCGGTGATCTGATCGCGACCTGGAGTTGCGGGGTAATCGTTGGTGTGGACCACTCCAAGCGCATTGCCGCGTAAGAGGCTGATGCCGGTGATGTCGGAACCGCCTTTGTAAAGATGAAACACATCCAGCAACATGCACGCCCGCGCATCGGCGGCCTGCACCGCGACATACACCGCTTCGCCCAACTTGCTCAACGTCTTAGACGATCCCCAGATTTCCAGTTCCGGCGTCACGCCCATCTCGCGGCCAAGCGCCAACACCGCACGATAGCGTTCGGCGATCACATTCAAATCCGGACTCGCATCTTTGGCGCCGTTCGCCCCGACCGGTGGAGCGGCGACGCGCGTCCCGCCGATCTGCGCCACCCAATCCATGTCCCGCTTCATCTGCTCGAGACCCTTCGCCCGCTTTTCATCGTCATCGACGATCCAGTTGGCGAACCCGATGGCGCTCGGAATCGCCAGGCCATGATCCGCGATTCGCTTTCGCAAGTCCGCCAGCGAGCCGCCGGATTTCAGGTGTTTGTCGATCTCCCCGATCCACGGCTCTACCGCGCTGAAACCGATCCTGGCGGCGATGTCGATCTCCTCCGTCAACGGAAGATTCTGCCCGCGAATAGTGCTGGTGTTGAGGCAGTAGCCGAACGGTTCTGAAGGATTTTCGGGTTTGGCGGGAGTCGGCGGTTCCGCTCGAATCGCAGTGGCGGCGAGGCCAGCAACAGCGGTGGCAAGTAGATTACGGCGGGTGAGAGACGGTGACATCAAATCTCCTGTCATAAACGGAAGAAGGGCAAGGGTGCATTTTTTTAGCGGCTGTGCCGAAGGCACGCGTTTTTTTTCCGCGACGAAGAACGCGTGCCTTCGGCACAGTCGCTAAAAAATGTCCAAGTATACGAATCGCACGCCGTTTGGCGACAGGCGATGAGGTTGGTACAATCTTAGCCGATGTATTTCGCCCCCACTGTTCGATTGACGCTTTGGGCCCTGCCCGCATTTCTTTGTTTTGCCGCCGTCTCGTTGTCAGCCCAACCCGCGACTCAACCGGCGATGGAAGGCGCGCCCGTCTCGATGGAATTTCCCGCCGATGGCATCGAACTGAAAACGCTTGTCGACATCGTCACCAAGCGGCTGCACATTCCAATCCTGTACGATGAGACGGTCAACAATAAGCGCATCATGGTGCGCGTGCCGGTCAGCGTGCCGGAGAGCGCATTGCTGGGCGTTTTGCAAAGCGCGCTGCGGATGAAGCAGATGGCGCTGGTCGATGCCGAGCAACCGGGATGGAAGCAGATCGTGCCGGTGATCAACTTGGCGGCGGTCGCTAAACCGCTGGCCGTCGGCGCAGTTCCCGCCGATCCGGGGATGGCGATCACGCAGGTGCTGCCCCTTCGCCATACCGATCCGGCCCGCCTTATTGAAGCGATTCGCCCGCTGCTCACCGCGCCAGGTGGAAACGTGCAGGCGTTGACCGGGCAGAAGGCGTTGATCGTCAGCGACTATCCCTCGGTCATCAAGCGGGTTGGTGAAATGATCGCGCTGCTGGATGCGGAGGGCGCGTCGGTGGAGGTGCAGTTCGTGCCGCTCAAACAGGCCGAGGCGACGGCCATTGCGCCGATCGCCACGGCGCTCATCACCACCAAAGACACCTATCAGTTTGGCGCGGGGGCCACCGGTATTCTGCTGTCGCCGGACGATCGGTTGAATCAGCTGGTCGTCATTGCCCCGGCGGATCGAATGAAGGAGATCGTCTCACTCATTCAGGGACTGGATCGTCCGATCGATCTGCCGACGAAGGTCTATCATTTCAAAAGCATCGTGCCGGAGCGCGTCGACAAGCTGATGAAGAATCAGTTGGGCACCTCGGCCAAGCGAACTTATCAGGCGACGGTCGATCGCGAATCGCAATCGCTCATCGTGTCGGCGACGCCTGAAATCCATGCGCGTATCGAGGCGATGGCCAAAGAATTGGACATCGCCTTGCCGGAATCGCAAAGCCCGATTCGGTTTTACAAGCTGAAGAACACCAAGGCGGCGGATGTGCTGGCGACGATCAGCAGCATCTACAGCCAGGCGGGCAGCAACAATAGTTCCGGCAATCTGGATTTCGATCAGACAACCGGTGAGCCGAGATCGATCGGCGGTACGACCACCACGACGACCGGCAATAATCTTGGGCCGCTCAATCCGCCTGGAGTGAACGGGTTGCCAATCAACGGGGCGACGAATGGCAACGTTCCGAACGCTCAACCGAACTCGAATTTCACCCCGCCGCAACAGCCGCGCAATCTAAGCAGCTTGCAACGGCCCTCGGGTGAAATGACGAATCTCGGCAGTTCCGGCGAATCGCGGTATGGCTACAACCAATCGCGCGCCGTCTCGGGGGAATTGCTCGGCGAAACCGGTACGCAGCAGGCCGTTCACGCGCCCAACGCCACGGTCGCCGCCGACTTGAACACCAACAGTATTATCGTGATCGCCCCGCCGGGGATTCAGACGGGGTATGCGGAATTGATCAAGCGGCTGGATCAGCGCAGGCCGCAGGTTCAGATCGAATGCACGATCGTCACGCTGGATACTTCCGACGGTGCGAATTTCGCGATCGACATCGGAAAACTGGGCGGCATCGGTGCGAGCAAACTGCTGACGTTCAGTTCCTTCGGCGTGGCGGGAGTCAACATCAACGCCGGAACGTTGACCCCCGTGGCCACCACCGGCGGGACGGCGGCACTGCTTAATCCCGGGATCGCGGACGTGGTGATTCGCGCGCTGTCCACTCATTCCCGCGCGCGGCTGGTGTCGGCCCCACAGATTCTGGTGAACGACAACGGCAAGGGAAAATTGCAGAGCGTCAGCCAGCAGCCCTTCGCGGAAATTCTCGACACCGCCAGCACGCAATCGCGCACGGGGCTGGGGGGCCAAGCCTCGGCGGGCACCACGATCACGGTCGAGCCGCACATCAGCCAGGACGATTACATGCAACTGGCGTACAGCGTCGAGCTGAGCAGTTTCACCGGCACCGCCACCGCCGGCTTGCCGCCCCCCAGCCAGAAAAACACCATCGACAGCACCGTCACCATTCCCGACGGTTACACCATCGTGGTCGGCGGATTGAACCAGAAGAATTTCACCTCGGTTCTGCAATCGCTTCCGATCATCGATCAGATTCCGATCATCAATCTGCTCTTTGGCAGCCGATCCGTGCAGCATTCGGAGACGACACTTTTTGTTTTCATCAAGCCGATCATTCTGCGCGACGACAAGTTCGATGATTTGAAATATCTTTCCGATTTGAAAACACGCAGTGCCGGACTGGCGGGGCCGTATCCGGTGAATGAACCGATCCCGATCAAATGACAATATGATTCGTAATATGATTATCGCCATCCCCGCATGTGTTGTTTAGCGTCGCTGCCGGAGGCACGCGTTTTTTCGAATTAAGAAACGCGTGCCTCCGGCAGCGCCGCTAAACAAATCACCAGCACAGGGATTTTTAAAGGCTCCGAACCGTCAATGTCGCCATCGCCCCTTTCCCGTGTCCATGCCGAACTGACCGCCGCCTTGGTGGCATCGGGGTTGGCCGCGCCCGCCTTTCCGGAGCGGGCCACACTCGCCCAACTTTCTCAAGCCGCCCGCCAAGCCAAATTATCCGATGCGGGCATCAACCGCGCGGTGGCCACGGCACTCGGCGTTCCCTACATCGACAATCTTTCCTCCTACCCCACGGCGTCGGATTTTGTCACCTCCATCCCCATCGCTTTCGCCCGGCAGCATGGTGTTCTGGGGTTGGCCGGTAATGACGGGCAATTGATCGTCGCGCTCTCCGATCCTTCCCACTGGGAACAGCTTCAGGTGGTTTCGCGCACGCTCGGCAAGCCGGTTTCACCGCTCTTCGCCCCGCCTGCGATCATCGCGGCGGCCATCAGCGAAGCCTACCAGCAGCGCACCGGGCAGGCGCAGGATTTCATCGAAAAACTCGATCGCACCGAAGTGCTCGATGAGTTGGCGACGATCGCCGGGCGAGAGGATCTGCTCGATAACGCCAGCCGCGCTCCGGTCATCAAGCTGGTGAATTTGATGCTGTTCGAGGCGGTGAAATCCAATGCCTCGGACGTGCATATTCAACCCTACGAAGACCGCCTGATGATCCGCACGCGCATCGATGGCGTGCTGTACGATTCGTTCACGCTGCCCAAGGGAATCCAGGAGGAAGTCATCAGCCGGGTGAAGGTGATGGGCCGGATGAACATCGCCGAAAAACGTCTGAGCCAGGATGGCCGGGCGACGGTCGAGATCGGCGAGCGAAACGTCGATCTGCGCATCGCCAGCCTGCCCACCAGCTACGGCGAGCGCGTCGTCATTCGCCTGCTCGACAAAAGCACTCGGCTTTACAGCCTTCCCGAAATCGGCATGGACGAGCGCACCCTTGTCCGCTTTCGGCAACTCATCACCGTTGAACACGGACTGATCCTCGTCACCGGCCCCACCGGCAGCGGCAAAAGCACCACGCTTTATTCCGCGCTTCGGCAACTGAACAGCAAGGAGAAAAACATTCTCACGCTGGAGGATCCGATCGAATATCAACTCGACGGAATCAGCCAAACTCAGGTGAGCGAGAAAAAGGGGATGACCTTCGCCAGCGGATTGCGCAGCGTTTTGCGGCAGGATCCGGACATCATCATGGTGGGTGAAATCCGCGACATGGAGACCGCCACCATGGCGATTCAATCGTCGCTCACCGGCCATCTGGTTTTCAGCACGCTCCATACAAACGACGCCGCCAGCGCGGTGACCCGGTTGCTCGATCTGGGGATCGAACCCTATCTCGTCGCCAGCTCGGTGGTGGGCGTATTGGCGCAGCGGCTGGTCCGCCGTATCTGCCCGGATTGTGGAAAACCGTATCAACCGAATGAGACCGAATTGCGATGGCTTTCCGTGCCTCGCTCGGCGGCGTCGCGCATGCGGCAAGGGGCCGGTTGCGCCAGTTGCCGTCAGACGGGCTATCGCGGGCGGTTGGGCACTTTCGAGTTGCTGGTGCTCGATGATGAAGTCCGCAAACTCGTCGGTTCCCGCGCCACCGCGTCGGCGATCAAGGATGCCGGTTTGCGAAGCGGCACGCGCACGTTGCGGGATGACGGGATCGAAAAAATCCTGGCCGGTTCCACCACGATCGCCGAGGTCGAGCGGGTGACGCTGGAGCCGGAATTCATCGAGTCGACTGCTGCGACAATAGTTGAAAGCGCGTCTGTTTAGGTGGCATGGGCGTCTCGCCCATGCATTTCTTTTATGTTTCAAACACAAAGCATGGGCGAGAC
>JANXVV010000122.1 GCA_025351525.1 Humisphaera sp.
GGCCAGCGAAGACACAGGTCTCGGAGTACCGCGACCTGTGGCACCCATTCGACCCACAACATTGGCTCATGCTACGCAGAATTTCTATTTTCGTGGTCAATTAGGCTTCAAAGCCCGCCTTCGGCGGATCAACAGCATGGCCGCGAGCGGCAGCAGCACGATCCCCGGTTCCGGAACGCTTCCGACCGCGAACAGCGTGGCGTTGTTGATCGCATAGACCGTGCCATCGGCACCGATAATCGTCGGTGTATATGCTTCACCGACGCCGGGGGTGAGGGTGACGACTTGTGTGAAGGTGTTCGAGCCGAGGTTCCAACGATAGAGCTTGCCGTCTTCGCTGTTGGCGAGAATTGAATCGGTGGCAGGATCGACGACGGCGGTGTTGATGCACCATTCACGCACCGCACCCGGAAGGCCGGGGAAATCAGGATCCGGCGTGACCCCGGCAATGGTCATCACCTCGGCCATCACGGTTTGGCCGCTGACGGGATCGGTGTGCGTGGCATTGGGGTCGAGGATCGCGACTTTATTGACGGCGGAACCACCGGCACCGCCGTAGTCGTTGTACTTGGTCATCAGCAGGTAGGTGGAGGTGCCGAGATACGAACCTACCATGCTTGCCGGCACGATGGAGGCGGTGTCATCCCACCCGAAGGCCCCGGCGCGTTTGGCGGTCAGGCTGGCGGAGAAGTGAAGCAACCAACCGCGCGCATGATTGTCGGGGAAGGGGTTTTCCAGCACGCCGTAGTAGACATCGCCGTCCGGGCCGATGGTGGGGGACGCGGTGCCGTCATCATTCAGCCAGGCGGGGTTACCGTTGCGCGGGTCATTCAGGGCGACGCTGTTTTGACGGGCGAGTGTGGTGCTGTTGAGGGCGAGCAGTGAACCAGCTGACCCGTTGCTCACGGGAACGTAGACGGTGTTGCCGTCGCGACTGATGGCCGGCGCGGCATTTTGAACCACCTTGTTGATGTTCACATCGCCCGCCGCCGTGGTGGCCGAGACATAAGTTGCGGTGCCGTTGGCGGCGATGCGGGCAATGCCGCTGCTGAGGCCGAGCGGGGTGGCGCCGGTCACCTGGTAACCGAAGAAGATATTGCCGGCGGTGTCGGAGGTGATCGGCGTATTGATGAAGACGTTGCCGTTATACGCTGAGGTGTTCGCGGTGTAATTGGACAGGCCGTAGAAGGAAAGTTGGGTGACTGTTTGCGGGCCGGTGATGTCGGGGGTATCGCTGTAGTAGACGGTTCCACCCGCGCCGGGATAGTAGAGTCGATGCGAGGGAGTAAGGGTAGGCGAAACGCTCGGGGTCCAATTGTGCGGGGGAAGGATGTAGTCGGTGGTTGCGGACCACTTCGCGGCCCCGTTAGCACCGTTGAACGCCGAGATTTTAAAGCCGTCCGTTGCGCCGGTTTTCACGGGGACAATGACGGTGTTCGATTGCGTGACCAATGGCGAACCGTAATGGATCAGCAAATCATTCCCATTGTACTGTGGGGCCAAATCCACCGGTGTTTGCCAGTGAATGCCCTGGAGGGATTGGGAGGCTACGGTGGATATCCCATCGTGCTGCGCGTTCCCCGCGTAACCGGCCCAAATGGGGACGGCGGAGGAAAAATGGGGAGCGGCCAGAAAAGCCGTCGCAGCGAATAGGCAACGGTTGCGTACGGCGACCGCGCGGGCGCGCGATGTGTGAAAGCGATTGACCACGATATTCTTCCTCCAAAAAACCTGACACTGCACGAACTGAGAAACCCACCACCTGAAAACGCGTGTGAGCGTGTTTTATTATCCGCTTACACAGATTCGCTTGATTCCCGCAGTCAGGTTGAGAACGGGCTCGAAATAACTTCCGCATGAGGTTCGGGTGCCACAGGTCTCGGAGTACCGCGACCTGTGGCACCCCGCACCGTTGAAAACCGGGAAGTTATTTGCGACCCGTTCCTTAGCCGCAGAGCGCGTTCACTACTCTAAGAACGCGCTCCTCTGCGCGTCGCGGCTAACGACGGCAACGAATTATACCAGCGATCCAACCTGTTGAGACACGTTCGTGGTGACTGAAGTTGAAGACGCCGTTGTCCGCATACTGCCCCATAGTTTCAACGGGATCAACCCAAGTCCGATGATCAAAACCTGGCTACCGACAAACGTCCAGATGGTCTCGCTGACACCATTGGTGAAGCCGTAGGCATGGAGGCCGACACCGAGTTGATTCGTGCCGAACCACGACCAGGCGACGACGATATTGCCAAACACCGCCAGCACCGCGATGCCGCGCTCGCGGACTAATCCACCCCAGCGGGCATGGAGCAGCACGGCGTTCGTGAGCACGACGAGAACAGCACCGTTTTCCTTTGAATCCCAGCCCCAGAAACGGCCCCAGGATTGGTCGGCCCAGATGCCGCCGAGGATGGTGCCGACGAAGCTGAAAAAGATCGCGAAACAGGCCACGCCATAGGTCATGCGGGCGAGTTCTTTCGAGTCTTCTTTTTTCATCGACTTCGTGAACACACCCCAAATAATGTAGATGATCCCAAGCAGCCCCGTGAGAAACGTGGCGGCGTATCCGAGCGTCACACACACCACATGGGTCGCCAGCCAAAAGTTAGTGTCGAGCACCGCCTGCAACACTTTCATCGTGTCGCCATCGCGCAGAGCAAGGCGATCCGCGATGAGCAGCGAACTGAAACCGGCGACGGTGGCGGCGACGAAACCGATGGTGTTGCGATAGATCAGCTCGAACCCAAGCGACAGCACCACCACGCCCCAGGCGATGAAGATCGCCGACGATGCCAGGTTGGTCACCGGCGGACGGCCGGAGATATAGACTCGCGCGATCAGCCCACCCGTATGAACGACCAATGCCAGCACGAGCAACACCGCCGCCGTGCGGTAGAGGGGTTTGCTCCAACCGAGCCAACTGAAGCAGACGAGGAGGAACGCCATCACGTAGAAAATCATGCACTTGTAGAACGGGTCATAGGCGTTGAACAATGTTTCGAACCGGGCTTTGGCGGCTTCGGTCGGGGCCAGTTGATCGGCACGGGCATGGATCATCGCAACGGTCTGATTGAATTGACCGGACTGTTGATCGGCGTAAGCACCTTCCAGGGTCTGATACGCCGTCACCTCGGCGGGCATTTTCTGACCGGCTTTTTCGGAGGCGATCACGGTGGATTCGAGCGACTGCCAATCGGTCGCCGTGCTTTGCGGCGGAACCAGGAACAGACTTTGCCCCGGAGCGACTTTTCGATAGAGCATCGTCGCGCCATAGAAATCGAGCACCCTCTGCTCATTTTCGCTGCGCTCGGTGGGTGGGCGCTTCACCATCGTCTGCGCGATCTGCTCAAGCATGTGAAACTGCGGCGAGCGATCCAAATCTTCAAGTGAGAAAATGGTTTGACCGGCCGGCAACGCCAGCACTTGCCGCAATTCCGGTTCGTCAATGCGGAACGCCCGATACGAAGGCGCAGTCTGCGCGCCGCCCAATTGCAGATACAACTGAATCTTCTCGAACAACGCCAACAACTGCGTCTGATACGGCGTGTTCTTTTTCTCGCGCTTCGCTTCCGAAGCATTGATGAACTGCGGGGCAAACTCGTTCCAGTGCGCGAAAACCTCGTTGGGTGAGAAATATTTTTCGCCCGGTTCCTTCGTCAATCGCCCGACCAGATCCGGCCAGTCGATTCGGAACACCTTGTAGTCCGCCGCCTTCTCCGGGCGGGCCATCACGTCCGCCATCCACTCGGCGGCGGACATTTCGCGCTTCTGAACGTCTCCCTTGTCGTCCTTCTCCTCAACGGTCACATGATCTTTGCCGCGAAGCGAACGAAGCGCGACGCGAGCGGTGGTATCCAGAGGTTGAATGCGTCCATCGCGAGACACCGGCAACTGCGAAAAACCGAGCAGGTCGAAAGACCCTTTTTGCGAGGGTGTGAAGGCCTGCGAGATCAAGTAAATTGCTGCGATGAATGCGATGCCCGCAGGAGCGCCCCAATCCATCGCGCTTGAGGTGGAAATTTCTTCCGCTTGCGGTTTAGCCGTGCGACCCGTAGACGCCTTCGATTTTCCCATCACGATCCCCGGCGTATAAATCACCGCCGACTTCGCATTGCTCCCCAGTCGCTTCTTCAAGAAATTCACCAGCGTGATCCCGAAGTGAATCAGCAATCCCAACCCACCAATCGCGCACGAAATGTACGGCAGCGTCCAACCCGGATTCTTCACCACCTGCAAAATCGTCCCATGCTCGGTATCTTCATCCCACCCCGCCTGAAAGAACGTCTCCCCCTGATAGCGTAGCGGATGATTCATCGAGATATGGACCAGCCGATCTTCCTTCGCGGTCGGATCGACAAATCGAATATCGCTCGAAAAGTTTTTAGCAACCTGCGTCCCCGTATATCGATCGAAGCTGAATTTATTCAGAGAGACCGTGTAGGGTTTATAGTTTCGCTTGAAGCGGAGTTGGAGTGTGTAGGCCTTGCCGTCGGCTTCAAATTCCTGAGGTTCGTTCACCTGCTGCAAATCATCGCGGAGGGTGATGAGCGTGCTCATAAACGTGCCGATGGGTTTGTCGTTCACCATTGGCGTGACGTAGATCGCGGGGATGTCGACGCGCGAGGCGGATTCGCCCGTCCCGGCGAAGCCTGGCAAGCCCCGCGCCGCCGCACCGATCCGGCTGGCCGTGCCCGCCGTCGCTTTGGGACCCGGGCCGGCTTTCCCATCGCTCATCACATCGGAGTTGGGATAGAACGCGTCGATCTTCACCTTGAACGGCAGCGAGGCCGTGCCGATCGTGCCGCCATGTTCCAACTGACTGAGCGGAATCACCGTGACATTGTCGTGATCCACCGGCGAGGAATCGACGATCGCCAGTTCAACCTCGCGGGTGTCGTAGGTGTAATGAGCCGCGCTCCCCTCCTCGATGGTCATATGACTTTCGACCTTCAGCCGACTGCTAAGGCCTTCACCCACCAGCAGCAGAATGATGCCCAGATGCGTCAAAATAATCCCGCTGCGTTTCCAGGATAATTTGAACCGGACCGAGTGAGCCGCCAGCAAGTTGACCAGCAACAGAACGCCGATGACAAACCCCCCGGGAAACGGGAACCCCCCGGGGAAAGGGCGATCGAGCAAGGTTGAAAAATTGATCCAGACCCAGAAGCTGTGGAAGTATTGTTCCTGGGCGTCGTAGTTGCTCAGCGTGACCTGTGCCATCGTCCCGGCGAACACCAGCAGCATGGACGCGGAGAGCAATACGACCGTGAGGCGGAGAGAGGCAAGTGGCTTTAAAAGCGTTTTGAGCATGATGTTTTACTTCGCCATTTGAATCATTTGCATTTTTTGTTTTTGTAGGGTCGGCTAAAGTGGGCCCTACAAAACTATTTCACCCGGTCACCCGGCAGCTTAACCGACAGTAAAAACGCCTGAAACGCCGTCTGTTGTTGTGTGACGGTTTCAGCCGGGCCGAGCAACTTGAAAAACCAGACCGAATCACCCTGCGTACAGCGGGCGATTAAAGAACGCATCGGGGTTTTGGCATCCTTACCCGGGCCAGCCAGATCGACGACCGATCCCGGTAGGTTGCCGATCAACACCGGCGACTCCTTCATCTCCGCACCCGCATCCCCCGGCGGCAAACCGACTTCCCCTCGCCATCGATTGAGGTTCAGCATCATCCCCCCGAAATTCGCGGAAAGACGAGTGACGATCACCTGGGCAGGCTGTTTGTCCCCGGTGCTGAAGGTCGCCACCCGCATCGCGTTGGCATTGGGTTCACGGGTCCAACCGGTGGGAAGGGAATATTTCAATTCCCCCGTAACGCTTGCGGCGGGCATCGGCGGGGCGGTAGGTTGGGTGGCGGGTTGATCGGCAGAAGCGTCCGAAGACGCAACCAGTGCTTCACCCTCCGGTGTGGGATATTGTACAGAGTGTGCGAACGCATCAAACACCTGCTGATGCGAGTCAATCTGGTTCGTGGTTCCGGTCATCTTGTAGAACCAGATCCGGTCGCGTCGCGGCACGATCATGGCTCGCATGCGCTGGCCGTTCTCTCCGCCGGAGAGATCGACGATTTGCATCGTCGTTCCCGGTTGAGAAGAAACGCTGACCAAGGGTCCCAGTTCCGAGGCCGCCACCGGAGGCAGTCCTAGTTGCCGTCGCCAGCGATTGACGTTCAACAATAGATCCTTGGCCCCGTTTGCGTTGGGAAAAAGATAGCTGACGGTGATTTTCACCGACTCAGCACCGTCTCCCACAGTAAAGGCGGCGTATTGTAACCTGTGGTTATAAGACGCTTTGTGCCAATCTATCGGCAGGCTCCAAGTGAGCAAGGGTGGATCTTTCGGCGCGGTATACGAAATGACCGGATCAGGCTTCTCGCAGCCCATGAGGATCCAAGAAGGCAGCACAAGCAGTGTCACAATGGGCAGTAGTCGGCAACGGTTCACAGTTCTATTACTGTAGCAGCAGGGCAACTGTTTTCCACTTCTGTGGCAATCCAGTGCGAATTTGCACGAATCGTGAAAACCGGTTCGTTTTTTGATGCCGCCGGTGTCCTCACCGGAGATTTTCCCACGCCATGAACCCCGCCGCCGGTGAGGGCAACGGCGGCACTTAAAAACGCAGATTTCATGGGTATTTTATCAAGAATGCTAAAAAACAATTAATTCTAAGAAAACCATTGCATATTCGATCAAATGGGGGTAGCCTCTTAGTATCCGTAATTCTGTTAGTAAATTTACTTTTAGATCAAAAGAGCAACCTGATCGAGAGTTGCCTTCAGAGCTTTGGCTACTCTCGATGTGGCGTTAAAGCGACATTCGATTTTTTTTGGTCTCCGGAGGCTTTGGATGAGTGTGCAGAATACCCCTCGTGTCACTGTCAAGAAAAGCAATCGTCGTCTGATGCTTTAGGCCGCAGTGGCGGGAGTCAGCTTCATCGCCAGCCGTCAGCAGGCCTTGGCAACCGACTACGGTTGGAACGTCAATCCCGGCCAGAACAGCACCGGCCTCTGGACGTCCGCCACCAACTGGACGGTGCTTGCCGGCCTCGGCACCACCTTCCCCACGCTTACCGGCACACAGGGTTCGGGCGACACCGCGACCTTCGGTTCGGTCATCGGCACCAACA
>JANXVV010000136.1 GCA_025351525.1 Humisphaera sp.
TCACCCGGCAGTCACGCTCTTCAGCGTTGTGTTCTGGGGCAAAGTGTTCGGCGTGCCGGGACTGATGCTGGCCATCCCGATCAACCTCACCCTGTGGGGACTGGCCCGCCATTTTGTGATCCGCCCGGAACTGCAATCGGACGGCTCGATCCTTAAACCTGAATCAGGAAATTCCCATGCACATTCACGGATTTGACATCGGTGTATGCAGTTGGTCGCTTCGGCCCAAAAATGCCGCCGATCTCGTCGCGGGGGTTCGAGCGCTGGGGCTTTCGCATCTTCAACTGGCACTGGGATCGCTCCTCGCCATGGACGCCGCACGGCAACGTGCCGAGCTGGAAATTCTGCGAAGCGCAGGATTGCAACTCACCTCGACCATGATCGGTTTCGCCGATGAGGATTATTCCACCATCGCCCGCATCCACGAGACCGGCGGGTATTTGGCCGATACCACTTGGCCGATCCGTAAACAGTTGACCGTGTCGGCATCGAAGTTGTCGGCGGAAATGGGCGTGAAACTTCTGACGACGCACATTGGGTTCGTGCCCGCCAAAGGCGGCACGCGGTATGCCGTGATGCTCGAACGCATCGGTCAGCTCACCGAACTGCTGGCGAACGACGGCGTGACACTGCTGCTCGAAACCGGGCAGGAAAAAGCGAGCGCGCTCCTGGAGTTTTTAGAAGACCTCGATGCCGAAAACCTCGGCGTGAACTTCGACCCCGCCAACATGATCCTCTACGGGGCCGGCGATCCGATCGAAGCGATCGGTGTGCTGGCGAAGCACATCCGCCATGTCCATGTGAAAGATGCCATCGCTGCGGATCGTCCAGGTGAAGCATGGGGCGAAGAAGTGGCGTTCGGCACCGGGCAGGTCGGTCCCCGACCATTTTTGTCGGCATTGAAAAGTGCCGGATATCATGGCCCTTTGGTCATCGAGCGCGAGGCGGGTGAGAACCGCGCGGGGGATGTGAAGACGGCGATCCAGACATTACAGGCGATTTGAATAGGTGGCATGGTCGTCTCAGTTGGGTGCCATAGTCGCCAAGGAGGGCAGAACCAAAATGGAGTTCACCAAATAAAACGTCTTTGCCAACAACGACATCCACGTCAAATCATTTCCCTGTCCTTCCTTGGACTCGATACATTATACTGGGGCTGAGATGTGTATAAAGGTGAGGCGAGTACGCCCACCCTACCTGCTCATCTCGGTGTTCATCCGTGCCCCATCTGCGGCAAAATCCCTTATTTTTTTTCCACGATCCACACGTTGCGGTACGCCACCGGGTTACCGTGGTCTTGGAGATAGAGGGGGCCGGATTGGATGTTTTCGGCGGGGTTTTCTTTCACGCCGCCGCCGGTGGAACTGTCGATCGGGTCTTTATCGTGGACGATAACGCCGTTGTGGTTGACGGTGACGATGGCGTTCGATTTCTTCACGCCGTTCTCAAAGCGGGCGGCGGTGAAGTCGATGTCGTACGTCTGCCAGGTCAATGGCGGATAGCACATGTTGACGGTCGGGGGGATTTTGGTGTAGATGCCGCCGCATTCGTTGTCCATGCCTTTGAGGGCGAAGCTGTCGAGCACTTGGGTCTCGTAGCGGTGCTGAATATAGACGCCGCTGTTGCCGCGCTCCTGGCCGTGGGCGAAGGGTTTGAAGGGGAGGTAGAATTCGATGTGGAGGGTGAAGTCGGTGAACTTTTGTCTGGTTTCCCCGCCCTCTTTCATGAAGCCGTTGGGCAGGATTTTCGCGCCGGTGAAGGCATCGACGTTTGATCCGTCGAACAGGATGATCGCCCCGCTCGCCGGCTTAGCCCCTTCCGCCGGGCTATGGCGAATGGTGTGCTTCAACTCGAACGTTTGGCCCGCATCCGTCTTCCCGGTCAGTGATTCCCCGATGATCGTCGCGCTAAATCCCGGCTTAAAAACCAGCTCCGGGGCTTTATGCCCGTTCCCCGGAACATATTTTTCCGTCGGCGTGAAAACGACTTTGTCCCCTTCAAGCTTTCCCTCCGATTCATAGCGGGTCTTGCCATCCCATCCCGCGCCCGGCAATCCGCCCGGCTCAAACACCGCATGGAAGTTCCCATCCCCGTTGGCGATCACCTGAGCGCCCCACTTGGCTGACCCGGCGGTGCCTTCGTACTCCCCTTGCAACTGGTAATCGATCCCGGCGGCGGCGGGATCGACGAACGTGGTTTTGATCTTCGGGTCTTCCACCTTCTTGGGCTTGGGGTCGGCGGCGTAAACGGTGGAGGCGGCGGCGAGCAGGCCAAGGGCGAGAGCGAAACGGGTCATGAATGGTTCTCCGGTGGATGGGGTTAGAGGCGTTGTGGGGTGATACCGGGGGAGGGGAGAGGTGTTGAAAAGCTGAGGTAGGGCCGCGTTGTTGAACTTAGAGTTTCTATATTAACAAGAGCGTTGCTGCTCATCCTGAAAGCCATTGCATTTTTTAGCGGCTGTGCCGAAGGCACGCGTTCTTTGAATTTCGGTCGGGA
>JANXVV010000015.1 GCA_025351525.1 Humisphaera sp.
AAAACGCGTGCCTTCGGCACAGCCGCTAAAAAGGTCATCTCGGCCGCAGCAACAATTCCTCGACGATCGCCCTCGAAGGCAGATTGATCGCGAGCATCGCACACTCTGCGACATCATCCGCCGTCAGCATCTTCTCCCGCGCCTCGGCGGAGGGCGGCGAGGGACGCCGATCCAACAAATCCGTATTGATGTCTCCGGGCAGAATCGCACACGCGCGGATTCCCCGGCCGCGTTCCTCGGCGTTGATCGCCTGCGTCAACCCGCGCAGCGCGAACTTCGACATTACATACCCCGGCCCCGCCTTAGGGCTCGCCGCCAGCGCCGCATCTGAAATAATATTGATGATCGTGCCGCTTCCCTGCTTCCGCATCGCCGGTAAAAAGGCCTGAACGCAGTGATACGCCCCGTGCATGTTTGCGCCGATCATCAGCTCATAATCCGCATCGCTCAACACTTCAAGCGCCCGCTGGGGAACGTTTGTCCCGGCGGCGTTGACGAGCACTTCGATCGCGCCGAATCGGGCCAGCTCCTCCGCCGCCATCCTTCGGACGGCGGCCGGGTTGGAGACATCGACCGCATGGGCAGTCATCCGTTTGCCGCCGTCGCCCGCGCCGGCGATGGTCTCATTCAGTGTTCTTGCCTGCCGTCCGAGCAGGACAACTTGCCATCCCGCCGCGCCAAGTTTCACGGCGATCGATCGTCCCACACCGCTGCCTGCGCCGGTAACAACTGCTATTTTGTTCATGGTTTTATTCCGTTCATGTTCACTCGAATGATCACCGAATCTTCTCCCTTTTTTTCACCCCCGCTGCCACCATCGTCGCGGGCAGCCCGCCGAACAGTCTTGTCGCCGCACTGTACAACGCGGGATGGCTGGCCCGCAATTGGGCTGTCGTCGGCTTTTTACGGACTTTGAAAATCGACTTGATCTCCTCGATCACACTCTGTTTCGTCCATCGCGCCCGTTGTCGGTATTTTGACGGCTCCAGTTTCGCCGCCCGCAATGCGGCATCGTAACCGCCGAAGTGCCGCACGGTCGCCGCGTGTAAACCGGCATCGGATTTTTGAATCGCCCCGCTGTTCAACGGCTCCTTGTCGCGCGCCAACCCGCGCAGCTCGAACAGGATCGAACCACAATCCCACTTGCGATAAAGCGACACATCATCCGCATCCAGTCCCGCCGCCTGCAAGGCCTTGTCCCACCGCCCGAACAAACGCGGCTGCAAAGAAGCGAACGCCGCGAGTCCCAGCGCATCCTTCCGCTGCGTGACAGCCGACCAATGCAAATCCTCCCCCTTGCGGCGACTTTCTTTAATCAGCTTGATAATCCCCAACTTCGTCCAGCGCGGCTTGCGGGTCACCTCCGCATAGTCGATCCCCGCCTTCTCGACCGCCTTGCGATAAGACCCGAAATGATACGACGCCGCCGACACCAGCGATTGCCTCGTTTTTGCGAGCTTGTTGTACGAAAGATCCGCCCCCTTTTGATGGAGTTGCCGCAATGCCTTCACAACCCGATCCTCATCCCAAGCGTCTCTGGCCATATCCAGAAAATAGACCAGAAGAAAGCACGGGAAGCAACTTCCCGGTTTCCTCCCCCAGGGCCATCGCATTCGAAGTTTTAAAATAATATTGATATTGCGCCCTGATGGTTTTGCGGTGCGGTGACGACGGCAGCAGGCGGAGCAACGCAGCGGGCGGAAAGTCAGCCGGCATCTGCTGGACGGCGGCTATGTCAGGATCGACGATCTGGAACGAGCCCATGCCTGGGGCGTGGAAGTGTTCATGCCGTCCAAGACGGCCAAAAACAAAAAGAACCGCAGCCGCGGACTAACCCCCAAACCCGGCGACAGCGAAGCGATCCTGGCGTGGAAGGCCCGGATGTCCGGCCAGGAAGGCAAGACGATTTACAAGCAGCGCGCCTCGACCAGCGAGACGATCAACGCCGACCCGAGATGCCGGCGCGGCCTGACGCAACTGGCCGTGCGCGACGGCGAGAGGATTGTCGTGTTAAATCACGGGCTGTCAGGATGACGAACTCCACTTTTTCTTTAGCACGATCTTTATCCTATCATCTGCTCCCATGTTCATTCAGCAGCTCCAAACCAACCCAAGCTTTTTCTTTGCGATGTCGATCACGATCGTCGTCAGCATCTGCCTGCACGAACTCGCGCACGGTTTCGTCGCCATCTGGCTGGGGGATCGCACACCGATCGAAAGCGGGCACATGACGCTCAGCCCGTTCGTCCATATGGGAATCGCGTCGTTGATCTGCCTGTTTCTGGCTGGGATTGCGTGGGGTGCGATGCCGGTTGATCCGCATCGACAGCGCGGCAAATATGCCCAGGCCCTCGTCGCGGCGGCTGGGCCGGTGATGAACGTACTACTGAGTTTGATCGCCCTCACCTCGCTCGGGCTCTGGATGCGCTTCGACTCACGGCGATCCGGCGAACTGACCCAACCGCTCGTCAACCTCCGCTATCTGCTCTGGGTGTTTGGCTGGGCCAATCTGCTGCTCGCTCTATTTAACCTGATTCCCCTGCCGCCGCTGGATGGATCGCGCATCTTGGGAAATTTCAGCAGTCAATACAATCGGGTGATGTCGGGCCTGATGGCCTACTCACCGCTGGCGATCCTGCAAATCTCGGTTTTAGTTTTCTCGATCGCAGGCTCCACGATCAGCCCCATCGCAGGCCGCCTGGCTGAAAAATATCTGGAACTCGTGAGCGGATTTTAATGATCAAGCGGCAGGGTCACCTCAGGTGACCCTGCCAGTAATCAGAAATATCAAGCCAACTTGGCACAGACCGTTTCCCCCACCTGTGTCGTCGTACAAGTCCCGCCCAGATCGCGCGTGTGATTTTTCGGATCGGCAACCACATCGGCGCAAGCCTGATAAATCGCTCGGGCGGCTTTCGGTTGATTCAGGAAATCCAGCATCATTCCCACGCTTAAAAAAGTCGCGATGGGATTCGCCAGATTCTTCCCCGCAATATCCGGGGCCGACCCGTGTACCGGCTCAAACATACTGGCGGCTTGGCGTGTCGGGTTCAGGTTGCCGCTCGCCGCCATGCCCATGCCGCCTTGAATCGCCGCACCCAGATCCGTGATGATGTCGCCGAACATATTCGTCGTGACGATCACATCGTAAATCTTCGGCTTGGTCACCATATACATCGTGCAGGCATCCACGTGATGATAATCCGTTTCGATCCCGGGGTAATCCGTTTTCACTTCCTCGAAAGCCCGCTGCCATAAATTGTGCGCGAACCGAAGCACGTTGGTCTTGGCGACCAGTGTGACTTTTTTCCGATTGAATTGCTTGGCGTAGTCGAACGCATATCGAATCGCCCGCTCCACCCCTCGCCGGGTGGTCACTTCAATCTGGTTGGCCACCTCGTGCTGGGTGCCTTTGTAGAGGAACCCACCGTTCTGGCAGTAGAGGCCTTCGGTGTTTTCGCGAACGATGACCATGTCGATGTCCGCCGGCCCGACGTTCTTCAACGGCGTGGGCACACCGGGCAGCAGCTTGGTCGGCCGCAGATTGATGTATTGATCCAGCTCGAACCGCATCTTCAGCAGAATCTCCGCCTCGAGAATCCCCTGCGGAATCTGCGTGCTGCCGCGCGGATCGACCCCGACCGCGCCGAATAAAATCGCATCGTGGGCCGCCAGTTCCTTCAGGGCGGAGTTGGGGAGCGTCTCCTTTTTTTCAAGGTAGTATTCGCCGCCGAACGGGTAGTGATCGGTGGTGTAGGAAAACCCGAATTTTTCGGAGACGACTTTGAGAACTTTAAGCCCTTCGGGGACGACTTCTTTACCGACGCCGTCACCCGGCATCACTGCGATTTTCATGCGCTGCTCCTGTGGCAAAAATGGGAAGGGCGAATAATAGGGGGAAATCGGCGGGTGGCAAGGGATTCGCAGACCGTAGGCCAATCATCCATGCAAGGCGCTACCTGTCCCCCCATGTAATCATAAGGGGGGGTTTAGGGTGAGGGGACTTTCTTCGCCTCGAGTAGACGCTGCGTTTCTCGACTCGGCGGAAGAAAAATGCAAAACCCCTCACCCTAACACTACAGCGCGACTTGCCGATTCGATGTTTCGGGGGGGAGCCACGGAGGACACCGAGAACACAGAGAATGGCACAGAGAAGAAATCCGGATTGAGGACTGGGACAGAGGTGGCACGGGCGAGACGCCCATGCCACCTCATTTCAAAAATCCTTCTCCCGGCGGAATGGATTTTTCAGGTGGAAATCCTTTAAGATTCTTCACTTGAAAATCGGACAGAATCTGTTGGATAGTGATGGTTTCGTCGATCGGGATATTTTTCGCCCTCATCGCCGCAACCGCATTTTGAAACGGCAGCCCAGTGGAATCCGGGGATAACGCCGGCAGTTCCACCAGAGGATTCATCCATTTCTGAACGTGCGCAAACAGGGTGACTGCGTCGACCGATAAGACTAATCCCGCTTCCGCCTTCTTCACTTCGACCGCCTGCAACAAAAGTTCCTGCGCACCCAGGTCTTTATCGTGACCGGACTTTTTCATGGCTTCCGCCATCGCCGTCCGAACGGCATCCAACAGATTGACGATTTCGACCGCGTCCTTTTCAGCGAGCGGAAGGGTCATGCGGAACAAGGATTTTTGCCGGGTGATATTGGCCGTCACATCGCCCGACACATTTTGCAGAATCGTCAGGCTGTCCCCGCCGAGCAGGTTGAAAAGATTTTCCGGCTCGTCGGCGGGCGGTTCGACCGTCGCGGGCGGATTGGCCGGATCGCCCTGCTGTTGGATATTGGCCAACAGGATTCTCCGGGCCGCCTCCCAGCTTGCGGCCTTTCCACCGTCTTTCCGCCTGGTGATTTCTTTGGCAACCGCGGTTGCCAGATTCTCACGCCCTTTGCCGCTGAGAACTTTCAAGGTCTGATCCACAAACGCACCCGGAACCGTAATCTGATCGTAATAGCACAGCGAATCGGGCCCACGCAGAAAAAACTTTCCCGGTTGCACTTGAATCTGCGCCAACGGCAACGAACTCTGCTCGATCTCCAGTTTCCGGGAGTCCCCAAGATTCAAATTCGCAAACTCATCGTTCGATAATCGCAGGTAACTGGTCTTGCCGAGAATCGTCGGAATCGGCGGGGTGATCAGATGGTCGCGGTTGTTCCAGAGCGTTTGCAGATAGTCAAAATCCGCTGGCTTTTGCCCACCGATGCGCTGATAGACATTCAAGAAAACAAACTGATCCTGCTCCGCGTCATAGCGTCCGAGGATGTTCTCCTTGCATTCCAGACAGCCGCCCACCCATGTGGCGACGAGCAGGAACAGCCCGGTAATTCCCAGGCCGCGAAGTTTGTTCTGATACCACATTGCTTCCTCGATTCGGTTTGTAGAGTTGACGTTATGAACATTCGCTCAATGATCCGCGAGTTGCGATCAGCTTAACCAGTGCGTGGCGGAGGCGTCAAAAAAGCAAACAAGGATGCAACTCAAAGGCTTCTCGGCGCACGCGCACTTTACAGTGTTCCCCGTGTACTCAAGATCAATCACATGGCGGATTCGGCACACCTGAACTTCGACGACGCATGGCCCGATCTGCCGGGCATCCCGATGCGCGATCTACGCGACTGGGGCCCTCGGCTGCGCTATTTCGCCGCTCCATCGGTGATCGAAACCTTCTACTACGAAGTGATCGAACCGCTGCCCCCCTTCGCGCTCTATGGCTCGGGTGATTTCCACCATATCGCGGCACTGCTCGTCCGCCGATTTGAAGAACCGTTGACGATCATCTCGTTCGACAATCATCCCGATTGGGATGTGCGGGCACCCTACTGGGGATGTGGCGCGTGGGTCAGCCGCGCGCTTGAAATAGAGAGGGTGGAGCAGGTAAGCGTCTGGGGTTGCGGGAATTTTGAACTGGCTTGGCCCTCGCGATGGTTCGCCAATCGAAAGGGGTTGCGGGAAGGCCGATTGAAAATAAATGCCTGGGCTGAAAGGCATTCCGCCGCCACTGCGAAGCGATTTAATTGCATGGCGAATGAGAATTGGCGGGAACGCTTTTCCCGATACGCCGAGGCATTAAAAGGAAAGGCGGTCTACGTGACGGTCGACCTAGACTGCTTGCGTGCCGGGGAAGCGGTGACCAATTGGGAGAACGGCGTGTACACCGCCAATGACGTCGCCTGGGCCATCGATCAACTGCGGAACGGCGCGACGATCTTGGGCGGAGATGTTTGCGGGGCCTGGTCGAAACCGATTTACGCGGGAACATTTCAGACGTTGGCGGGTTGGTGGGATCATCCGAAGGCGAACACCCAACCGAATCACAACGCCGCGCAAATCAATCTTGCCTCGCTCGACACGATCTGGCCGGCGCTGACCGGCAGAGGGTGATTCGACGTGAATTTGGGTGCCACAGGTCGCGGTACTCCGAGACCTGTGTCTTTCGGGCTACTCAA
>JANXVV010000158.1 GCA_025351525.1 Humisphaera sp.
CGCCTCTCGATGCCAAGACATCCACCATACACCCTTAGTAGCTTGACCACATTTATCGACCACCGTCAACGGAAAACCACAGTCTCACTCACGTCACCCAAGGTGGGAACTAACCACCACAGACAACACAAGCGTCTTTCGGTAAACCCCAGCGGGCGGGCTGGAACGGTTGCCGCGACTGATCCCAAAAGCACGGAACCGAAATGGATTTCACTCCATCCCGAAACCAAACCCCGAAACCAAACGCGACGCTGATCAATAACGGATCGATTCTTTTTCGCCAAAAAGGTGCTCGACGACATCTCTCGTTCCGGCCTGCAAGACAGAAAAACCTCAAACCAAAACAGGCCGACGAAGATGTCGCGAATGATTCAATCAGATTCACAAACCTTCTGATAAAACCTTGAACCTCGTATTCACTTGTCAATGAGCTTAAGTCTATTTTACTTAGAACCTTTCGGGCTCCTTTCGATCGACTCTTTTCCGCCAAGTGCGGGTGAGCGGGCTGACTTTCGGCAGCCGACTGATCCAAACTCGGCAAAACACCACAGACGAAAAATCGCCTCTTGCAATCCGTCGCGGCTTCTTCACCTGCGACCCTATATTTGAGGGATACCGGCTACAAGGATTACATTCTGATGCAGGTGATGCTCAATCAGATTCCTTCGTTCTTTTCAAGGCGACTGTCTATTGTCTATACTTTCTTCATCAGCCATCAGTCTTCGTAGATGATGGCGGGTGGGAAAGTATACTTTTTGTTTTCAAACAGTCAAGGCACATCACCGAAGTTTTTTGTCGCGTCCTTCGATTCAGCCTTGCGACTCAAACCGTGCCAGCGGTTTAAATCTCTCTCACTCCATCAATCAATCACTTGCGTGATTCGTTTGATGGGGGGAGTGTTTATACCGCGCTCATTCTGGATTGCAAGGGGCGATGACGATATTAACAGAAATGTTTGCCTACTGTGTCAGCCGTTCAGGTTGAAAGCGATCGCCGCAATCGGGAATCTTTGCTGGTAGAGAGCTACGGCCGCTTGAGCAACATGTCCGAAGGAAAGAAAATGATTTTCTCGCTTTTTGAAGGAGCTGTAGCAGGTGGATTGCACCCCTTGCTACAGCAACTCCCTAACTTGCTGCGCTTTCCTCGCAGCGAGGCGAATGCCTGCCAGATGACGTAGGCCAGGCACAGGCCGACAAGCGTGAGGGCGAGAAGATTTTGAACCCAGGGATTCATAATGAACTGTTCCGCAATAATTTCGAGTCTGCCTTGATTAGGTTATCGACTATTCCAAAAGAATACAGGGCTTTCATTCCATATCTCGGCTTTTCAAGACGATGGGTCGCATTTTCCGGTCTCATCTTATTATAGGCTGTATGGGTGAGCACTGTATGGATCAGTCGCGCTGCGGTGGTGAGACGTGAAAGTTAGAATCCGCCTGCCAGCGAATCGCCGGCCTATTCATCGATTGTGCCCAGAGTTGATCGTTCCCGCAATGCCCCTGTTTCCGCGCACTGGGGATGGTACACTCTCCATCATGTCCGCTGCCCCACCCACCGCCGCCCTGCCGCCCCACCCAACGCTTAAGGCCTACTACGCCGGCGCTTCCGTGAAGCGGGGGTTTTTGCGGGAGATGTTTGACGCCACCGCTCCGGATTACGATTACGTCGAGCGGTTGCTTTCGTTTGGAACGGGCCGATGGTATCGCCGTCAGGCGCTGCGGCGGGCGGGACTCTCCACCGGCATGAAGGTGCTGGATGTGGCGGTCGGCACCGGTCTGGTCGCGCGTGAGGAGATCGCGCTCACCGGCCGGCCTCAATTCGTCACGGGGCTCGATCCCAGCATCGGGATGATGCGTCGGGCCGTCGATGCGCTCGGCATCGCTGCCGTTCTCGGCGTGGGGGAACAGTTGCCGTTGGCCGGCGAGCAGTTTGATTTCCTGTCGATGGGATACGCCCTGCGGCATCTGTCGGATCTCAACCGAGCGTTCTCGGAATTTCATCGCGTGCTTAAACCGGGTGGACGGCTTTGCGTTCTGGAGATCACCGCGCCGCGCAATAGTTTTGGCCGTGCCGTCCTTCGCGGGTACATGCGCAATCTCGTCCCCCTGCTCACGCGCATCACCACCGGTCGGGCGGATTCGCAATTGCTCTGGAAATATTACTGGGACACGATCGAGGCCTGCCTGAAACCCGAAAAAGTGATGGACGCCCTTCGAGACGCGGGATTCATCGACGTCAAACACTTCGCCGAACTCGGACTGTTCTCCGAATACACGGCCCGCAAAGCTGTGTAGCCCTGGGCTTCAGCGCAACCCATTTGAGTAGGATGAAAATGAACTGGATAAAAGTGATCACGCTCGTTCCAGCCACGATTTTATGGATGCACGCCAGCACCTTTGCGGAGGATCGCGCTCCCGCCGCTTTCCCCAAAGGAACACTTTCTCTCCAAACCTACGGCACCTATGAAAGTGGTTTAGGAGCTTACACCAACGCCGCCTCGGGTGCCGCCGGCGCGGGATACTATGTCTTCAACAACCTTTCACTCAGCCTTGAGGCCGAGGGTTACCGCATCGCGCAATCCCCGGCCCACAACGCGTGGATGTACGGCATCTCCGGCGTGCTCCGCCATCACGTTCTTCAATTCGATCGCACGACTTTTTTCATCGACGCCTCTTTCGGTCCCGTCGAAGCCACCGGACGCGTTCCCGCTGGCGGCACCTATTTCAACTTCGCCACCCGCACCGGCGTCGGAGTCACCTTTCAACTCCGCGAGCATCTGCACCTGCTCGGCGGCGTCCGTTATTTCCATCTCTCGAATGCCCGCATCGAAGGGTCGCAGCGCAACCCAAGCATCAACGGCATCGTAGGGTTTCTCGGACTGATGTGGACGGTCAGATAGATTCTTAAAAACATTTTTTTCCGCCCTCTTCAGCGGCAAGCCCGGCTTCGCGCGGTCCAGTGACTGAGCCTCCGTTTTCCCGTCAACGCCCGTGTGGTTGAATTCTAATAACGCCCAGGTACGCCAACCAATTTGTCCTCAAATCGATCGTCATTGCTCGCACCACGAGTAGCCGTTCAAAACACGAGTTTATTACAATTTTGCAATCCTGATCGCTCCCGTTTATAGTTTGGAAGAGTAATACCTGTGGATTACGATTCGCATCAAAAGAAGCTTGTTCTCGCGACGAACGTGTGGAATATCGTTTGAATCGCGGCAGCTCTGGGGTGCGGTTGTGGTAGGACGATTACGTTCAACGGTTTATCTAATAGATACCGTGCTCGGTCGCCAGTCACTTTCTCATGCGGCAACTAGACGTCCAACTTCCGCCTGGTCGCATTTCAGAACGTGCCGTCGCCGTCCCGATTACTCAATCAAAGCATGGGACCGAATTAAAACTTTACGTACTTGTCGGTTGGCGGTCAGACCCGTTGGGTTGATTTCAACTGTCTGGAGCAGCATTGAACGATCCATCGGCTCTGATGGCCCGGCAGGTGGACCTGACCGGCGTCAGTCCGATGCCTTAAAAACGGGCGTTGTATAAGAAAATGCCGGCGGGCCTCAGTTTGCCCGCGCCGGTTGCCGAGAAGTCGAATCGCAGTGCCGAGAAAAATTTACGAGGATCTTTTCCAGGCCATGGACGAGCGGATGGTCGAGGACGAAATCATGCGTGTCGTTGCGGAATTCACCGAAGGGCTGCTCTGGACCGTTCCCCAAACCGAGGCAAACCGATGACGCTCCTTGAACTTTTCGAGTCCATATTTCAGTACATCTGCCGCTTGAATCGCTCTGCGCGTAAGGGCGGTGGCATATACAACCAGAGCCAGGTTCGCAATGAGATCAACGCGATCTTGTCAGACATTCGCGCACTGGCCTCGAGTGATCCCCACTTGAACATGCAGTTCGAGAAGATTGAACTTCCCGTCATTTTCTTCGCCGATTCTCTTATCAAAAACAGCAGATTGAGCTTCGCTTTGGAGTGGCAGGACATTGCCCATGACCGCAATGAGTTGGCGGGCGAAGATCGGTTCTTTGAGTTGCTCGATGAGACGCTCGCCGACAAGAGTCCGGCTGCTACAGAGAGACTGGCGATATTCTACACGTGCATGGGGCTGGGATTCACCGGTTGGTACACGGGCCAACCGGTCGATCTCCGCCGAAAAATGCTTGAAATGGCCGCGCGACTGCGAGGGACCGTCGATGCGAATCTGCAGACACACATCTGCCCTGCTGCTTACGAAAACGTAAACACGGTCGACCTCACTCAACCCGCGACCATGCGACTAGCGGGAATCGCCGTGGCCTTGGTCGGGATGATCGTGGTATTGTTTGTGACCAACGTCTATCTTTACCAGAAGAGCGCAAAGAAGCTGACCGACTCGCTTCAGAAGTTGTCGAGCTCCGACGCAACAACGCAACCCGATGGAACCCCGGAGCCGTTCGCGGGAATGCTTGCGCCGGGTGAACCCGCATCAGACGCTCGCCCCGTTCCGTCGGAGCTTCCGCGATGAGGCGGTGCGACGACTATCACCGCGTCAACCGGGAACGAATGATTCGTTGCCTGCCGTAGAAAGGATCGATGTAACTTTATGAATTCCTCAACAAACGAATCGAGCATTCCGGCCCTGTTGAAGGGCACCGCAAGCCTGATAGGGCTTGGAGGGCTCATGGCAGCCGTATTCCGATGGCATCAGGACAAAGAGGTTCTGCTGATCGTTATCGCGGGCGCAATTTGCGTGGGCCTGCTGGTGATTGCCATGACGTATCTCGCCAAATTGTGGGCGAAGCGAAAAGAGCAACCCTTCCTGGCGAAAGTAAGCGGTAACGCGGCGGCGACGCCCAAGAACATTGCCGCGCCGGGGCAGCGGGCAAAATTGGACGACCTTCGCAAAAGCTTTGAGTCTGGAATCCAAAAATACAAGGCTGCGGGAAAGGACCTCTATACCCTTCCGTGGTATGCGCTCGTGGGGGAACCGGGCGGCGGTAAAACTGAAGCTATTCGTCACTGCCAGGTCGGGTTTCCACCGGGCCTACAGGATTATTCGCAGGGTGCCGGCGGCACTATCAACATGAATTGGTGGTTCACCAATCATGCCGTCATTTTGGACACTGCCGGACGAATCCTGTTCGAAGAGGTCGAACCGGGGTCTCCGAGTGAATGGAAGGAGTTTCTCAATCTCCTTGCCGAAGGAAGGCCGAATTGCCCCATCAACGGCGTGATTCTGGTGATCCCAGCGGAGAGCCTCATCAAGGACAATCCAAATAAAATCGAGGAAAAGGCCGGGAAAATCGCCCAACAACTCGACATGATTCAGCGGACGCTGGCGGTTCGCTTTCCTGTGTTCATCGTCATCACGAAGTGCGATCTCATCAATGGGTTCCGTGAATTTTTCGATGGTGTCAACGATCCGCAGCTCGTCGGGCAGATTCTCGGCTGGGCGAATCCCGCCGCCTTGGATCAGCCATTCAACCCCGAGGAGGTGGATCGTCATCTGCAGGAAATTCGCCAGTCGCTGCTTCGCCGCCGATTGGGTTTGCTGATCGATCCGGTAAATACGGAAGACCCGTCTGCCAGCCGCCTTGATCAGGTCGACTCTCTGTATACGTTCCCGGACAGCCTGGCGAAGATCGCGCCGAAACTTCAATTTTACCTCCAGATGATTTTCGTTCCCGGGGAATGGGCACCCAAACCACTGTTTCTCCGTGGGATATTCCTGACCTCCTCGATGCGGGAAGGGTCTGCTCTCGATCAGGACCTGGCGGAAATTCTAAAAGTTCCGGTGGAGACATTGCCCGAGGGGCGCGTATGGGAACGAGATCATTCGTATTTTCTGCGCGACGTGTTCGTACGCCGCGTATTTAAAGAAAAAGGGCTGGTCACGCGCGTCGGCAACACGAAGAAGCTGCGGCGTCGCCGAAAGGCCGCAGTCCTATTCACCGCGCTTGCCGCGGTCACGGCGTTGCTGGGGCTGACTTTCTATCAAAGTCTTGAACTTAATGAAACGATTGGCAATCAAACGAAACTCTGGCAGAAAATTGCCGATACTCCGGCCGGACGGAAGGAGAATTGGCAGATCCTCGATACTTCGAGCAGACCGATCAAGTATCGCGGTTCTCAGAAAGTGGCGGTTGGTCAAGAAGATTCCAATGACTCGGATTCAAAAACTCCCACTGAAATTAGCGCCGATCTGAAGCGCATCGGAACAGAACCGCATATTCCGGAAATGTACCAGCACTGGACTCTGCCAGTGTTGGGCCAACGCGACATCGTTTCTGATTCCATCACTGCAGGTCGAAACCTCTTTGAAAGAAATATTCTCGCGCCGCTCATCAAGGAAGTAAGAACCAAACTTCAACAGCAGAAGGACTGGGATCCCAAATCGAAGGACGCGACGATCGCGCTGACCCAAGATGCGCTTTCCCAAATGCTCCGGTTGGAAGTTCAATTGACCGAGCAGAAACCGAACTCGCACCCGGAACTCAATCTGGACGTCCTTTTTCAATATATTCTGCCGCCGGAGGAATATACGATATTTAAAACAAAGCCCGAAGGCCGCGCGGAAGGCGATGCCGAGATTCTTCAAAAGGCCCTGACGGCTGTTTATGCCAAAGGTGGATGGCCCGCCCGTTGGATGGCAGGCCGCGACGGCGAAGAACACAAGCGAATTACAGAAGCGCTGGGAACGACGCTTGACTCCTACATCGCTTACTGGGTCCGCACCGTCGATACGAAAAACCCCATTGATCCTGTGTTGCGGGGCATCATCGAGGTACGCAGCACGCTTGTTGGCGCATCGCCCGCCTCCAATCCGGCCAACGCGGTATCGATCGCTGCGATCGCGGATGGCAAAGGAAAATCCGTGCAGTCTTTTGATGCCGCCGAGCGCATGATTCGCAGGATCGCGTCCCAGGACTGCACCACCGAAGCGGAGTTTCAACGGATCGTTATCAATTTAAATTCCGCGATCGATGGTCTTCAAACCGCCACGGACCGAACCAGAGAGAAATTGGTGGCCCTCGGCGAGATCTCCGGATGGAATCGCAACAAAACCTTGAGCGAGTTATTTCTGCGGACGTTTGACCTGTCGCGAAAACGCGCCGAGGTCGAAATAGGTAAGCCGATCGCGTTGCTTAAAATGGCATCCCCCTCGACCGGCACGAGTAAAATGCCGGTCGAACTTGACAACCTCATCAAAAAACTGGAGAGCGGTCTTGCGATCATTCCCAAAGAAGCGGATGTCGATCAAGTCAGCGGATTGTCGGAGATCGACAAGCGTTATCTCAGTCTCGTTTCCCTTCCCGAATCGGGTGAGTCTGCAAATCAAACACAGTTTGAAAGGTGCCAGGCCTTGTATTCCCACAGTGCCGATTGGCTGAAGGATGACAAAACCATCGGTGCATCGAAACTGATGGAGGTGAAGGAAACACTGCGGGTATCGAGCACGGAGTTCACCAAACATGCCGACTCTTTGGCCGCCAGCGCGGGGGCGCAGGGCTCCGGTGTACTCGTTCGGTCCACAACCCAATCGGTTGGAAAGCTGATCGAAATCGGGCGGCTGCACTCGGCATATAAAATCCTAAGTGCGGTTCTGAAGACCGTGCCGAAGGATCCCGGTAAATTTTCCAGCCTTGTGGCTGAACATGACCCTTCCAAAAAACCCCTATTCGGTGTGTCTGTTCCAATGACCGGTGTACACGATGACATCCCTTTCGCCATGGAATTTCGTGCCGATGAAGCGGCGGATATTCTGACCGCCTGGACTGCCCTGGGCAAAAAACTGGAGATGGACCCTGCCGCCCCTGTGGCATTGGATCAGGCCTTGCTGCTGATCGACTACAAGAACAATCCCGCTCCCGGACAGTTTGCTGAGAACTGCATTGACTATTGGACCAAAGAATTACCTAAAAAGCTTTTGGTCGGTCGATTCGACTGGAATGAGTGTATCAAGAATGGAAATGTCTGGACGGTTGGTGCCGTGCATCGCACTCTCGAAGCCTGGTGCAACACCATTCAGGAAAATCTGGTCACCTTGAGCCCCAAGGCGCTGGCGGCAATCCCCGCCGACCAAAAGGAAAGCCAGGCCCGCGTTGTGGCAAAATTAGCAGACTGGAAGTCAAAGCTCCAATCGGCTCGGGGAGAACTGCCGATTGATTCCGTCATCGCCTCGCAGGCCAACGTGTATCTCGCGGCATGGATCAGTCTGAATGGCAATGCGATTGAGGCCGCCGATCGCATTTGTGCTTCTCAGGAGCCAGACAAGCCGCGCGACATCCTTTGGACGAAATCGGCCGGGCCTTCGTCACTGGTTGCAACGTATTGGGACGAGTTAAACGTGCAGCAACTATCCGCCCTCGCCAGTGAAGTCGAGAAATCGCGGCCCAAGGGCGCGGACGATGACCGCAAGCGGTTTGTTAAATTCCCGTTGGTTCGCCGCGAACGCGCCACCGACCCGGCACTTGACGTCGAATCCGTTGCAAAGGCAGCTCGGTGGGCTGCGGCACAGCAGAAATTGCAATCCCAGGTAAAATCAAGACCAAAGACCAACAACGTCGAGGTCGATAAACTTCTCGGCAGGATTTGCCCTGGAAGCGCCGCTGGGGAAGCCACGATCAACGATGTGATCGCCGCCACAAAAATTCTGGAAGGGGATGCCAAGTTTCAAATCCAACTTCCCAGTGAAAGCGAACGTGCTTCGATCGTCGGACCAAGCGTGAGACCGGTTTTTTGGTCCTCCGTGAAGGTTGACTACAGTAAGGAAAAGGCGAAGAGCTCACGACGGCAATTGTTCTCATCCGGGGGTGATTTGGGATCGGATTATCTGACTCACGGTACCATCATTCAGATCTTTGCCGAAGAACAGAGAGAGGCAAACATGGGGCAGACCTCCGTGGTGTTCCCTCCCAACGATGGGGGTCCACAAAACAGACTTTGGACTTGCTTTGAATTGTTGGACTATGCCCGTACCGCAAGACCTCGGTCTCCGGGAAACCTGAAGGAATGGCTCGTCGAATACTTAGTAAAGGACACCGTCCGAAATGAAATGTTTTCTCTCTGGCTCATCTTGAAATTTCCAACTGACGTTCCCGAAAGTTGGAGCAAGAAATGAGGCTTCTGTCTATCAATCAGGGGTATGTCCTTCGGAGGGGATGACCCCATGGACTTTTGGGAGTAAAGTCATGCCACTCAATGGAGATGAGCAGCTTCCGTTCCCGCCGGAACTTTCGGCCGAATTCCTCGCGAGAATCGGCAGTGGCCAGAGTAACTCCACGATCCACATCGGCGTCGATTTACGCGGCGCATTCGTGTACCCATTTGAGTAAACCCCGAACTAAAAAGATTCCATTGTTGTGAAAAATAAAATACCTTGACTTCCCGTGAACCGGTGCGTAGTCTCGCGCAAACGAATTAGCAATTTGGGGCAACGCTTACATCTTTGGTCATTCGAGTTCGGGGGTCCGAAGCTGAAATGACATTGATGTCCATTGCGACAATTGGAAGGACAGTCAAATCATGTCTTGCAAATGGCATACACGGTCTCACGGCGGGTTTCTTTGTTCTGCGGCGTCATTTCGAGCCCTTACGCTGGCGGCGGCAATGTCCCTGTCGACAACGCGCACGCTCGATGCCGCCGACGCTCCGCCTCGTGCGTCGATCGCCATCCCAGCAGCGGCAGCGGAAAGCGATGGTCCACGCTACGCGGTGACCGGCATCAAAATTGAATTTATTGGAAAGGGTCGCAACCTACCAAGGCCACAGGAAATGTTGGGAACCACAGTCACCCTTGGCCAAGTGTCCGACGGCTATGTCGCTCCACATGCTGGCGTTCCCGCACGCAGTTATACCTTGGCGCAGCTCTCCGCCCAACCGAACATCGGACTCTATAAAAGCGCCATCGACACCATCAAGACCGCGCTTACCGCCGAAATGACCGCCGACAAACCCGGTCGCCGGTACCTCGGCGTCTATACAGACGTCAACCCAGAAGAACTGGGTGAAGATAACGCGGACAAGCGAACCATCAGTAAATACCTTACGTTTCGAATCGCGCCTTTCACAGTTGAAAAAATTCGCACGGTGGCTTCCGGGGATCGACTCTCACCGACGGCTGAACGAATCAACAACGAAGCCCATCGCACGATTGCCGAGCATTCACCCGTCAAGCCCGGCGGCGACCCGTTGCGCCGCGACTTGCTCGACGACTACGTGCTCAGCCTCAACCGCTATCCCAGCCGGCACGTCGACGTGGCGCTGTCAGCCGGGGATACCGTCGATCAGAACGAAGCCGTTCTCGATTACCTCGTCAATGAAACCAAACCCCTCACCTTTTATGCCGGCGTTTCAAATACCGGCACCAAGGAAACCAGCGAATGGCGGGAGCGCGTCGGGCTCGTCTGGAATCAGGTGTCCAAACGAGATGACACCCTGACGTTGGACTATGTGACCTCTTCCTTCGATAAGTCGAACGCAGTCAGTTTTGGATATGACGCCCCGATCCCCAAACTGCAAAGACTTCGCTATCGCGTATTCGCCCAATATGACCAGTTTGATGCGTCGCAATTCGCCCAGCGTCCGGTCAACGGCATACGCTTCACCGGCAGCCAGATCGGGGGTGGCGGAGAGTTGATTGCCAACCTATTCCAGCACCGCCAGCTTTTTGTGGACGCGATCGGTGGGTTGCGATTTGACCAATATCATGTGAGCAACGGACTTCTGGGCAGTAAAGGGGACGCCGGATTCCTCACGCCCTATGTCGGTCTTCGCCTGGAAAGCCTGACCGACGCGGCATCTACCGTCGGTGAACTCACCCTGAACTATTCGACGACCTCCGACAGCTCCGCGAATGTCCAAAACCTTGGCCGCTTCCCTTCCAGTCGAGACTGGCTCGCCCTGCGAGGCGCGATATCCCATTCACTTTATCTTGACCCGCTTTTTCCGAAATTCCTCCACAAAGACCGGTTGGCAAGCGAAATTTCGCTTTCGGCACGCGGGCAGTTTGTCCCCGGAAGTCGCCGCCTGATCCCCCAGGAAGAAGGAATCATCGGTGGCCTTTACAGCGTCAGAGGTTATCCCGAAGCGATCGCCGACGGGGATAATTCACTGGTGCTCAGCGCCGAATATCGCTACCACATCGGCCGCGGAAGATCCATTCAGGAGAAGCCCGGCACATTCATGGGCCAACCTTTCCGATACGCGCCTCAGGAAGCCTACGGTCGAACCGACTGGGACGTCGTGCCCAAGGTATTTATCGATGCCGGCTGGACCAATCACAATACCCGGCAAGCCACCAGCGAGACCGATGCATCGCTTCTCAGCGCAGGCGTCGGTGTTGATGTGTTCCTCAAGCAAAATATCAGCCTGAGATTGGACTACGGGTTCGCACTGCGGGACTACCATTCCCCAAGCAATTCAACCAGTGTCAACGCCGGCGATGGTCGACTGCATTTTGCACTGACGGTTCAGTACTGAAAACATTCCCGATCGGGAGTTCCAACATTTACGTGGGAGTTCGATCATGAAAACGCACGCGCGCGCGTCAAAGAGTCGTAAACCGGGTCGATTCAGTAAGCCGTCGCGGGATCGAGGCGAATCGGGCAGCTTCGGTTGGCGAGTCGTCGCGATGGCGGTGGCATCGGTGGTCTTTGCATCCGTCGATCAGGCCAAGCCCAAAGGCACCGCCGCCGCAGTCAACGATGGATCCATCCAGGGGGTCCGCGTCACCGCCGGCTCCGCCACCCTCCGGCAGAACGGGCCGCAGACCTCCATCACCGCCTCGAATGGCGCGATCATCAACTACACGCGCTTTGACATTCCCGCCGGCAACTCCGTGCGCTTCATCGAGCCGTCCGCCCACTCCCGCGTGCTCAACCGCATCAACTCCGCAGAGCCCAGCAAGATCGACGGGTCGCTCACCTCCAACGGCACGGTCTACCTGGTCAATCCCGCCGGCGTGATGTTCGGGGCCGGATCGGTGATCAACGTCGGTCAGCTTTACGCCGCCGCCGCCCATCTGTCCGATGACGATTTCCGCCATGGTGTCAATCGCTTCACCGGCGCCACCGGCACCGTGGTCAACGGCGGGTCGATCCAGGCTGACGCGGTGCATCTGGTCGGACTCCTGGTCGACAACCAGGGCAGCATCGTCGCCCCCGGCGGCGTGGTCACCCTTATCGCCGGCAACGAGGTGCTGCTGGGACAGGCCAATTCCTCGATCTTCGTCCACGTCGACCCCACCGCCGTCTCGCCCCATCTGAACTCCGGGGCCGGGGATGTCTATGCCCTGGCCCTGCGCAGCGCCGGGTCGATCAAGGCCCGCAACATCCGCCTGCAGGCCGCCGGGGCCAACCGCGAAGTGCAGGTCTCCGGCACGCTCGATGCCTCGAATAAAACAGCCGGCGGCAAGGGCGGTTCAGTGGCGGTGCTGGGGGACAAGGTCACGCTCACCCGCGCCACGCTCGACGCCAGCGGCGATGCCGGCGGCGGCAAGGTCATGGTCGGTGGCGATTTCCGCGGCCAGGGCTCCACGCCCACCGCGACCAAGACCTCGGTGGATGCCGCCAGCACGATCAAGGCCGACGCCCTGACCAGCGGCGATGGCGGCCAGGTGGTCGTCTGGGCCCAGAAGTTCACCCAGTTCCTCGGCCAAATCTCCACCCGCGGTGGCGCTGCCGGCGGCAATGGTGGCGCGGTCGAAGTGAGCGGCGGGGTTCTCGATTACCGCGGCACCGTCGACGCCTCAGCGCCCAAGGGCAATGTCGGGTCGCTGTTGCTGGACCCGGAGACGATCGACGTGGTTGCGGATCAGTCCCGTGCTTCCTCTGATCCAACCAATACCGTGTTGTATGCATTCGATCTACAGAACAATAACGCGGATGTCACGTTGGAGGCCTCCAAGGCGATTCAGTTCGAATTCCTCTTCGCGCAGGCCAACGGCTTTAGCAACCACCTTCAACTTAAATATAGTCTCACCTTATCAGCCCCCCTGGTGGTCATCAACGGCCCTGCAATCAATGTCGGAGTCGATCCAACCCAATTCTTTACTGACGTTCCAGTCCGCACCAGCAATCTGACCATCAAAGCGGATACGCTCAGTTCATTTTTTCTCGACGTCACCGCAACCGGGAAGCTCGCAATCAGTGGCCTGACTGGACCCGTGTGCAACATAGTCAGCCCCTCCGGCGCAATCGTCTTTGCGCCTGAATTGAATTTGGCTGCGAACTGGCATACGGATCTTGACACCTACACCTATCTCTACACAGGACATGACGGCAATAAGCGGCCTGCGAATCTGAGCGGCGCACTGCCCCTCATCACGACCAAAACTTTGGACAATGGCCAGAGTAATGACGACGGAACGCCCAAACCGGGTGACGGAACACCTCAACATCCCGCCTTTTCTGAAATCCCATCCCAAGACGGAGTGATCGTTATCGGAAGAACTGTGGGTCAAGTTACGCCAAAGATAGTTCTAACCGCGCCTACGACATTCTCATTGGGTCGCGGCGGCGTCAGCTTCAACGGCGACATCGTGGGCGGCAACGGAAACGGTAAGGCAAACAGCCTGACCATATCGGCGAACCGAGACGTCCGCACGCTCTTTGGCGGAAGCTTCCCGGCGCTACATGATCTGAACCATTTTCCCATTGTGAGCTTTACGGGAAACATCGGCACAAATACGCAGCCTTTGGGAAGTTTTACGATCGATACGCCGGGATTTATCAGCTTCGCGGGCGCATCCAGTCAGAGCGTGGTGGCCCGTGATTCCGTAACGTTGGGAAATGCGTCGACCAGGTTGACGGGTGCTGACCAGGGAATCGTGCAACATTATTTCGATACTGCGGCAAACATCGCCAGCCAGAACGGTTTGTCGATTACTGCCGGCAAAGACGTAACCTTTCATCGGGACGATTTTGTTGCCGTGCAAGGCACGGGTGGATTGAATGTGCGGGCAGACTCGGTCAAGATTGGTGAAATCACGGCACCCGGCGATATCACCATTCGAGCGAAGGATTTGGTTGTTTATCGTCGTGAAGCCCGATCTTCCATCAATGCCATTGGAGCGTCGCCCAATGCTCGGGACGATGGACCTGTGGTACTATCGGGAGGAGTGATTCGATTTGACGCTGCGGCACTGACCAGTGAGGGATCGGGCCAAACCCCACGTGTCATCGCAAAGACTGTATTTGGACCTGGATCGAATGACGTCGTGGTGGGGCAGCTTTCTCTCAGTGCCGAACAATTGGGACCCACAATCAATATTGCGACACTGACAGAGCAAATCAAAACCGTGGTGAAACAAGCCGGTGCGGGGGGTGATTTTCAAACAAAAACGGGGTCGTTGGCTTTCGCAAACGCCGTAACGCTGAACAATGCCGGCGCTCCGCCTCTCTCTCCCGGAGAAGGCTTTCAGCGGCTTTCACCGGCGGCCGTTGCCGGGGCTACCCGCCCCGAACCAACGCGTACTGTAACGCAGCCCATTTTGAGCCTCGCCGCGAAAGACGATCTCAAGAAACTGCAGATTAATCTGAAGACACTGACCGCCTCCGAGTTGCTCGAATTCCTCGTTGGCCGCGCGATCTACAACGACGTGCCCGATGTCTCCATGCCAACCCCCGCTGATTTCCAGGTGACCCCCAATCGCCTCTACAGCAAGCTCGTTCCCCAGTTGGTGGCTCACTATCGCGCCGTCTATGTCCAGGAGACCGTCGATCCCAAAACCGGCAAGGTCACCGTACAGAGCCTCGCCAACCAGATCCATAAGAGCCTGAGCGATGCGGTGGAGGCCTTCAAGAAGGAATACCCCGGCCAAACGTTTGACCTTGCGGAGTTCCGGCGGTTCGTGACCCATAAACCGGAGCTGCTGCCGGCCCGCAAGAGCCTCGAGGGGATGGCCAAGCTGTTCACCGACATCGAAAACCTCGGCCTGACGAACCGCGAGGTGAAGGTCTCGGAGGATGCGCTGGTCGCCAGCGTTAAGCCGGAAGAAGGGATCAGCACGGAGGAACTCAAGGCCGTCATCCGCGGTAAGACGACCGTCGCGAGCGAACGCTGATCGTCGGTGTTGAACTGGATCTGAAGGAGCAGGCTCGTGTGCCTGCGAGCGGTGGGAAGGACACCTATGGAGGGTGGCTTTCCCGCCGCTTATTTTTTCGGAAGGTGTGATCGGGAATTAAATCCGCTATATTCACGGCATCCCCTTTCGGGTTCACAGGATAGAGGGACGCGGGTTATGCCAAAACTGGGTGACTATGAACTGGAACGGCAGATCTGGCGAACGCCGACCACGGCACTGTGGCGCGCGCGGAAGACCACCGACCCAGGCGCGACGGTCCGAGCGATCAAGGAATATTTTCCGGCCGAGGAATTCGGATGGGACGCCGAACGCATCAAGAGCGGAGTTGAGGCATTTCTGACGGCGGCGGCCGTCCAGAAGAAGGTGGCGGCGGTGTCGCCGCAGTGGGCGCCGATTGAAGAAGCTCATGAGCAAGGGGGCACCGCTTATTACGTCACGCCATTCTACTCGAGGTCGATCCGTCAATTGATCGAAGGGCGCGTACGGATCTCCTGCGATGAACTAAGGCATATCGTTTGCGCGGTGATCGAGGGCTTGCAGGCGGTGCAATCCACCCTGGGGCGAGGGCATGGAAATCTCAAGCCATCCAACATCTTGATTTCCGGAGCGTCGTCCTTGGTCACAGCGGGGATTCGCCTGACCGATCCGGCGCCGGGGGCCGCGACGGAAGTACAGGATCTGAGATCGCTGGCTCACTTGATCCATGAATTGGTGACCTATCGCCCCTCGCGAGCTCGGGGAGGAAAAGGGGCCGAAGCGCTGCCCGAAGAATGGCAAGTGCTGGGTCGAGAGAGCCAGGATTGGCGAACCTATTACGCGAGATTGATGGTTCCAGGGCATGCCGACGCGATTACGGGGCTGGATGAGGCGATGGCGGGATTCCCGCGCCGCCGGACGCCGCCTTTGCAGCGGCCGATTGTTCTGATTCCCATTCTGCTCCTGATGGCGTCCATGGCGGTACTGCTTTTCCGTACACCGACGCCCGTGCCGCTGGTGGATGAGTGGCCGCAACTCTGTCACGCGTATCGGACCTGGTTTGAAGACATCAGTGATCGGGGAACCGGATCGCCGCTGGAAGGGTTTGAGGAAAACAACAAGCCGAAGGAGGTCATTCGCATTCTGCATGAAGCCAAGGCGATGAATAAGGCGCTCAATCCGCGGGTCATCGCCAACCTGGATGCGAAGGCGGACTTGCGGAAGTTGGAAGACAATACACCCCAATCCGCGATGAATCGCACGGCCCGGACGCAGACGCACGAAGCCCTGGCGGTGTTGCACGAAGTCGATCGTCAACTCCACCGATGGGAATATCTAAAGTCGGTGGAGACGGCGGCTCCACTCTTGCCGAACTATTTGCCTGCGGTGCTAACGAACGTGGGTCAGCGGCCTTTCAGCGGGCTTGTCAATAAAATGATTAGTTATGCCGATGCAGTCCCGACCTATGGAGAAGTCATCAGGCAGTTACAGGCCAGTCAACCGGTCATCGAAAAACTTCTGGAGCTAAAGCGGCTGAATGAGAGATTAGGCGATACGAGCGACTCAGTCTTGATGGTTTTTCCGGAGTTCGTCGAGAACGCATTGAAGGCGTTTTCACCCCGTATCGCGCTTTCGTCGGAAAATGAGAAGGCGATCGACGGAAAAGTGAATCATCTCATCGAGCTTGCAAAAAAACTGTCAGGGCAATACCAGAGAGTTCTTGCCCCCAAAAAACTAAACCAAAATCTTTCAAACGCTCTCTCGAAAAACGCCGGACAGCCGTTGACGGAGGATGATTTTAGCGCCTGGCTCGAGGCTGCCGTGCAATACGAGCCGTTGGGTGAGGATAGAAACGCCTTCGTCGAGAACAAGTTCGACACCGCAGAGCGGCTGAAGACCCTCAATGACCTGATCCAAGAGATTAAAGATGCGCCCCGGATCGTCGATCCGGAAATGGAGATTTACGGCAAGCGGCGCCGTCAGATTGCGAGCGCGATCGAGGACGGGTTCAACCCCGATAACGTGAAAGGGGATGAACGGGAGGTGCGCCTCAAATTTGGCGCGATGAAAAATGATCTCATTCAATTGAGCGATGAATTGCGCAACAAGAAATCGAGCCGCGGTGCGGAAGGTTGGCTGAGCGGGATCAGGAAAAGCGATCCCGTTTTCGCCTCGAAGGAGGTCGATGCCGCCTGGAGCGCGTGTACGCGAAGCCTGCTTCTTTACTATACCGAGCGACGAATCAAGACCGATTCGAAGACGTTTGATACGGCTCGGCTCGAGGCGGCAAGTATTATGACCCGGCTGAAGGAAGTCGACACCCAGTTGAGCGATTCGATTGAGGATGAGGCGAAGGCCGATCCCAACAATCGCCCCTGGACGCGAGAATTGAGCCAGGCGGTCACGGTCGATTATCGAAACAACGTAATCCGCGAGGCCTGCAAGTCTGCAGACTTACGCAAAGAGCTGCTCACGGATCAATGGGCCTCACGATGGAAAAAACTAAAACAAAATTACGAGTCGCAGCGCAAGAACTCGGCCCATCTTCTGGACTTGTCCATTCGAGTTGAAGACGGCCTGCGCAATCTATGGGATCCGAAGGACAAGTCGTTCGGAAAAGAATCGTCGTTGAATGATCTGTATGCTCAATGCAAGGCGCTTCAGGAGAATGCCGATGCAACCATCAAAAATGCCATCTACAGTCCCGGTAGTCCCGCGGTTCGGATGGAGGCATTGCAGTTTTTCACTTCCCGGGACGATGCTTCCAAGGAAGGCGTCCTGCGAAAAATTATCGGTGACGCCACGCCGACAATGGTGAACCCTGAGTTGCTCATGCAAGGGATGCGGATGTCGGACGCCCTGCCCCTTTCGCTGGTCAAAGACGTTGAAAAGGCTCTGCTGATCGGCCCGGTTCGCAGCGTTGCGAACCGTGAGCGGCGGGACTTGCTGATCGCGCAAGTCAAGGACCGATCGAAAAGCCGCTACCTCTCCGCTCTAAGCAAGGCGACGGAAAATTCGATGCCCTCTCTCTTCAAACGAATGGACGAATTCGATTGTACGGTGGCTTCCCTCATCACGGACAGGCGCGTGGATCCTCGAACGAGGTACAATTTACTGCTGTTGGAATTGCAAGCCCGGACGCTGCAAAACCCATCCGAGCCGAGGGATGAGGATCTTCGGTTGGCCGCGGGTAAATTTGCGCATGACGTGGAAACCCATGCCGCGGGGCCTGCCGTTCAGCCAATATTCGTACAGTTCAAAACGGCGACGCAACCATCGAGTGCCACTCCCATTCCTAGGGTGCCTCACGATCACCCTGATTACACGCTGACGTTCAGCCAGGACGGACAGTCCGCGCGGCTGACTCTGAAAACTTCGGACCCCGGGAACCGAACCGAGACCCTGGAGTTCCTGCGGGTCCGGGGAGAATCCGGCCGCGATTTTTATCTGGCCACCACGGAAACGTCCGTCGGATTTTTTCTTCGGTGTTGCGAACGGCATCGGGCGGGAATCAGCCGCGTTCTCTATAATCCGGAAGAGGGGAATGATGAGCGCAGGTCACCGCGGGGTTGGGACCGTTCACCCGCCACGAAACTTCCAAAACTCGCCTCAACATGGGTTAAGCCCGACGCCATCTGCGCCAAGGAAGGATATTATCCGCTCGCGCTTCGCGGAAAGAATAACGCCAGCCTGAAAGAGGAGTACGGCGGCGATCCCTCTTTGGATCATCCGATACAGTATGTGTCTCCGCGGGCGGCCATGTATGTTGCGGTCCTGGTGGGATGCAGGCTGCCGACCGCGGCGGAATGGACGTCTGCTTACAAGGCAAATCAAAGTTTGAGTGCGGCCGGCCCCGTGGGAGCGTGGAACCAGCGCGATCGAACCTGGCAGATGCAGCTCGATTATTGTGAGGCCCTCGCAAATGCACACGTCGAGGGGACGGTGACCGCTCCGCCCTATCCTTCGGAGAATATTTTCAGACGGCTTGACGTTCAACCCCCCAAACGCGGAGACGAAAAGCCGGTCCACGGTGATTTGAACGATCACCTGTTATGGTTCGACAAGGTTCGGGGAGACAACCGGGCTTTTCATCATCTGGTTGGGAATGTCGCGGAGTATGTTTTTGAAGACTTCAAAAACGCAGACCAGTTGCTGGAGAAAGGCCCGGGAACTATCTCACCAGGAGACATCGAAGAACTGCTCACACGCAATGCCTGGAAAGACTTGGGGGTGATCGGCGGTTCGGCACTGTCGCCGCCGGAAGTGGATCCCGGCACCGCTTATCCCCTCGACCCCTTGAAAGACGGCATCGGCAAAAACAAGGGGTTTTCAGACGTGGGTTTTCGACTGGCGTTTTCTCAGCCAAACCTTTCACCCCGACAGAGACTTCTCAGCGCCATCAAATCCCTGAAGTACCTGAGCGCCCCCGAATGATGAGGGTGGCCGTGACGCGATCTTCCCCACTCTGCGGACGATGGACCGCTTGAAATCAGGGGTCGGAAACCGGAAATCAGAAACCAGAAAAAAGATCCAAGGAAGAAAACTCGAAGTCCGGATCGTTTGGAGCTTTCTTCTTTGGTCTTCGAGCTTTTTTCTGATTTCGAGTTTCTGATTTCCGACTTGAGGCTACCCCCTCACGGCCAAGGCAGCCCCATCCCCGCCACCCCCGCCCACGCGCCCCCATCCTCCACCGCCACAATCCCATTCCCCGCCCCCACCGTCATCAGCGTCCCCGGCCCGCTGAAATCCCCGACGCGCGTGAACAGCACCTGCACCCAGCGCGACCCCAGCCAGTACGATCCCGTCCCCACCCACGTACACATCGCGATCACCCCATCCGCCACCGTGAACGCGCTGACATCGATGCCCGAAAAATCGATGTCCCGCTCGAACAGCAGATCGATCGAAGGCACATCCGGCTCATAGCCCGCCGACACCAGCACCAGCGGCGGCACAACATTCACCACCGCCCGCCGCCGCCGGCGGATGCGTGGTTTGACCGGGATGATGGTGGGGGGAAGAGGCATGGTGTATTGAATGAGTCCGTTGTCAGTGGTCCGTCGTCAGTTGTAAATGCAAATGCCCCGATGGTGCATTTTTCTTGACAACGGACCACTGACCGATTTGCCTCACGCCGCTCTCCGCATCGCCATCGGCTCGACGGAGGCGGTCATCGATCCACCGCCGCTCACGCCGAAGTTGACGTTGAACTGGGCCCACGGCCCCACCGCCGTCGAGCGGACGGCCTGAACCTGATACGTCACCGCCGCCGACCCCGCCGGCACCGTCGAATCGGTGAAGCGCTTCATCCCCGATCCGCCCAGATACGCGAAGTCCACGGAAGCCCCGCCTGTCCCCGCCCCGTTGATCCGCCGCCAGACCTGGTAGATCGTGCCGACCGAGCCGACGGGGTTCACGCATTTCCACTTGAGCCCCAATGCCCCATCCGCGCCCAGCGAGGCCGAAAAACCGGTCGGCGTTCCGGGCGTCCCCACCGGCGTCGGGGTGGCCGGCGCGGGAATCTGCGCCAGCGCATACACCCCATCCCCGGCGCTGGCGGCCTTGGCGCGGATCTGATTGATGATCGCCGCCCCCGCCGACCCCATCGCCGCGACCGCCGCCTCCAGCGAGAGCGTGGCCGCCCTGGCCGCCGCCTGCACCGACTGCTGCGCACCGTACGCCGCGCGGGCGGCGGTGGTCTTGGTGGTCAGGTCCGTCACCAGCGCCGCCGTCGTGCCGATCGCGACCGCGTTGGCGGCCCACGGGGTGATGTGGGTCTCGTAAAACTGAACCTTGTCAATGGCCTTGCCGGGTACGACGCTCATGGGAACTCCTCAAATTGGTTTGGATGCCTTTCGTTCAACACATCAAACGCATCGACCGCGCGGCCCGGCGGCTTAACCTCTGAACCCCGAAAAATCGTGTGACGGCCCTTGGAAATGATTTTCAAGCCCTTGGAAATGATTTTCAAGCCCTTGGAAATGATTTTTGAGCCCTTGGAAATGATTTTTAAGCCCTTGGAAATGATTTTTAAGCCCGGAGAAATGATTCCGAAGCCCTCGAAAATGATTCCGAAGCCTGTGAAAGTTCGCAGGGTCCGCCGATGAATCACGAATGACGAAATTCGAATTCACGAATCAATCACGAAATTCGAATGAAGCAATGACGAAACGAAGAGGGGACATCCCGCCTTTCGTTTTGAACATTGCTCCATTCGTCATTCGTCATTGATTCGTGAATTCGAATTTCGTCATTCGTTATTTTCCCTCGCGGGCGGGTTGCATCGTCATCGGGTGCCATGTCCCACGCTTGCGTGGGCATGTTTTTCCTCGAACGATGGACGTCCCCATCGGAAAGTCCTGTAGGGTCCGTAGTACTCTGCGGACCGTCCGTCGGCGAACGTCAATCGGTCCGCGGAGTACCACGGACCCTACAAGACTGCATTGGCGGTTGCGAGCCGAGCATGGGCGGGATGAGATCGGTCCGCAGGGCGGAG